>JAGRBY010000819.1 GCA_020433835.1 Anaerolineae bacterium
ATGCCAGTGGTCAAAGGATGGAAAGGAACCAATCTCTTGGTAGATTGGTAAGTCAGTCATGGAAGAGAGAATTTTGCAAAATTCGCCTTCTCCAGAAACTAACTTTTCGTAAGAATAAAGCCAGAATCTATCTCCCAAAGCCTGCCCACATTCCAACCATTGTTCATTGTAGGCACTCCAAGATCCGAAAGGTGTTTGTCCTTTGATAGTATCTTCCATTGTTACATTCGGGGCAATTGTCGCCTCAAAATCCCGCAGAAAATTGTAATAGGACCAGAGAACTGCTGCCGGGTGTCTGACTAGGTGCAGCACATATTCACCCTCGAAGTATCTGTCATATGGAAGTTCGTGAGTCTTCAGGAAAAAATACTCGTCCGAAGCCCCCATTTGGCTGCGAAATTCCTCAGTCAAAAGTGGAATACATCCATTCACCAATCTTCGTCTTGTAATAGAGGGAAAATATTGGCTTTTATATTCGGAGAAGTACGGATCAAAAGATCCGTCCTCGTTTTGGATCAAATTGGTACTTTCTTCGCCTTCAGGGTAGATTGAGGTCGCCCGCTGATCAAAATAATGTCTTAACAAATGTCTCATCCACGTATTACCAGAGCGCGGATAAGAAGATAAATAAATCAACATGTTTGCCTCCAGAGTGTCTCAATCTCTTATGGTTGATAGCTGGCCCGGATCTGTAGAAGGTGTAGGGGAGGGTGTTCTATTCTCCTCTAAGAATATTTCACAGTCTCCCGGGAGATTGCACAAACCATGATGGAGGAGAGGAGGAATACTTTGGCGCCGGAGAGTGATGGTAAAGGATCCTGCCCGATCAATATTATTAAGTCTGACAAATTTCTGGATTGATTCTTGATGGGACATATAGGCAATGTTTGAATAGTCGACGGCATTGATGGTAGCTAGGCCAAGACTAAATGTGTATTCACCCTGAGCAATTTCAAGCGCAATGCTATGTCGAAACCGGATTTTGGCACCTTTTTTTACCTGAAACGGTGACTTTGACTTGTATTGAAATGTGTTCTTTCCATGAACTAGAATGTTCTTGTCATTTGAGATAGTGAGTCCACCAATTGGGACTTCGATATCCCTTAATAGCTCAAACTCATAGTAGAAGTAGGCCCACTGCCCTTGCTCAAATATCTGGCAGGGGACTCCGTCCTCATCGCATAGGGCCACCCCGGTGCAACGGGCCGCACCCTCGCCGATTGATACGGCTTTGGAAAGATCGAGAAAAGCGTCGTTTGCGGGCCAAAATGATCCGTCAGCGTCCGTCCAATTATCCGCAGCTAGGGATACTGTAGTATCATCACCGAATGACCAGGCAGCGTTTGTCCCGTTGCCAGAAACTGGGGTGACCATTGCATTGCGAGTGGTAGGTTGTGGCAAAACATTGGCTGCTGTCGAACCCTGATGTAACGATAAGAAACGCTTTGTTGCCTCAGAAGAGGCACCATGAAAGAGGACTTTACCTTGGTTCAACACAATTGTTTCACGACAATATTGTTCCACGACTGGCAAGCTATGCGACACCAGAATGATGGCCGTGTCTTGCCCCATTAATTCCTCCAACCGGGCGTAACATTTTTGTCTAAAGAATACATCTCCAACTGCCAAGACTTCATCAATAATAAATAGATCACACTCAAGAAAGGCAAAGAGAGAAAACCCCAGTCGAGCGCGCATGCCAGTAGAGTAGAATTTATATGGGCGATCCAAATATTCGCCCAATTCAGAAAAGTCTTCAATATCACGCAGCCGTTTCTCCAAGTAGGATTTAGGGAACCCCAATAATTCTGCGCTAACGAATAGATTTCGGCGGCCAGTCAGTTCAGGATTGAAACCTGTATTCAGTTCAAGCAGTGAGAGCACTTGGCCATTAACTATGTAGTTCCCTGTCGTAGGACGTAGGGTACCCGTTAAAATTTTGAGCAATGTACTCTTTCCCGCTCCATTGGGGCCAATAATTCCCAAACTCTCGCCTCGTTTTAGTTCGAATGAAATGTTATGAAGGGCCCAGAAATCCTTATGTCTTTGGTGAGCCCCCAGGGTTATCCATTCTCTAACTCGATCCCAAGGATTATTGTAGATTTTAAACCGTTTTCTAAGTTGTTCTACTCTAACGACTACATCGCCACTCATAGTACATCCCTAAGTTCCGGTCGCAGCCTTTGCAAGACTGTGTATCCTAACAAAAGAAAAACAGTTGCCCATGCTAACATTGCCCCCCAGGCAGTCCAAGAAGGGATTTGGTTCTGTAAGAGCAGATCGCGGAAAGATCGTATGTAGACGTAGGCTGGATTCCATTGTAGTAGCGATTGAAAATCAGGGGGAAGAATGGTTTCTACATAAACGATGGGCAACATCCACATCCATAGCTGCATAACCACCCCTAACATATAACCAATATCACGCAGGAAAACCCTGAGCGGAGCAAGTAACAATTGCAGGCCAAAGGCAAACAACTGAAATAACAGCGCCGCTAGTGGCAGCAGCAGGCTGGACCATCCCAGTGCGTGTCCTAGCATTGGAATTACGATCATCAATAAGATAATATAAATCATTAAACCAAACATATCAGCCATGGCCGATCGGGCCACGAAAATCTCTTCGGGAATAGGGAGCTTCTGGAGATACTTGGCATTGGCTAAGAAAGTGTTGCTACCATTAATAACAGAATTGGAAAAAGCCAACCACGGCAGTAGACCCGAACAAAGATAAATGACAAAACCGTAAGGATTGGCGGCCATTCCTGGTGACCGCAAACTCATCAACCGGGAAAAGACAACTGTATAAATGAGTATCTGGGCTAATGGAAGAAGTATATGCCAGAAAATACCCATACCAGAACCAGCATAACGAAGACGTAGATCGTTCCAAGCATTACGTAGTATATACCTTCGATAGCGATATAAACTCAGGAGCATAACTCTACTATCACACTCCCTCTATTATCAGCCAACTTTACAAAAATCGTAAGCTTCTGATGAGTAATTTGAGTACCAAGATTATATGAGTTAAATAGGTGAGACATTTCTACCCGTTATTTGCGACCTACAATGACCCGTGTTACATAATTTTTATAAGGACATCTGTTATATTGCTAAAGGTCTAAAGTTGTAATAAGGTTCGTTACATTTTCGCAGAAAGTGGCGATCTAATGGTCAAGAGTAATTATT
>JAGRBY010000081.1 GCA_020433835.1 Anaerolineae bacterium
ACGATTTTAAGCGTGGTGACATTTTTCTGGAAAATCAGTTTCCACGGCGCCACGATATCCGCTGCCGCTGCCACGGTGTTCATGATTATCGGCTCGTCGGCGCTGCCGGTTATTTTGCTGGTGCCTTTGGTTGGCTGGTCGCGTATTCGGCTGGCACGCCACACCCCGCGTCAGGTTTTCTATGGATCGTTGGTGGGCATTGTTTTTGCACTGATTATGGTGCAGGGGATTTTGCAGGGGTTATTATAAGTTTCAATAATGGTAACTACGCAGGCATGTCATCCTTCGGCTTCGCTCAGGACATGCTTCGAGGCGTTTTTTGCCGAGAAATCCCATCGAACGTTGTCCGAAACTGAACGTGGTAGGGGATTTCTCGCTCCTATAGCCTGCCCTGAGTGTAGTCGAATGGGTTGCTCGAAATGACATGACGGCTGAGCAGTTACCAGCCTTCAACGATTTGAATGACAGAGCCGGTAGTCATAGTTCCAGTAGCATCGTTTACGACAAAGCTGATAGCTGAATGCTTACCTCTCTTTAGACTTACTATCTATCTTTTGTCTGCAATATCTCTATCAAATTTTCAATAAAAGAAAATAACGCTTCAGCCGCAGGCGCATAAAACATAATCGGCGGTAGAGGTAATGTATGGGTCTCTATTTGCGGTGATTCTTTTATAACAAGACAAGCATTATGCAACTGGGCTTGCACTAAAAAAGCATTCAAGCGGGGGTCGATGGTAAACGGCAGCAGTTCCGGGCCGGTACAGGGCATAATGACGGCGGCGGCTTGTTCAACCAGCTTAAGCGCGTGACCCAGCGTAAAATCCGGCACCAGCGCTAAGCCATGAGCACCGGCCAACTGCTGAGCATGCAAGGCCACAATCTTTACCAGCAGCCCGGCTTCGCGCAGTTTCGTGACAAAAATTGTGGCCGTAATTTCATCAAAGCCTTCCCCCCATAAAACAAAGTGATACTTCCTCACCTGAGTCACAGATCATCCTTCGTTTAGCTGAACCAAATGTTAAGCTCTCGCTTACTGTAACAGAAAATTTATGGGCTATTACCTCAAATCACTCGCAAATTTTTCATGATCTCGCAGGATATCGCACCGCTCTATCACAGACTCTCACAGCCTAACAAAGCTCTTGTCTTAACCAAGAAATTATGTTATTCTAACAAACATCTTAGCGGGAGAGGAGCTGTTATGTCTGCTATTCCTTCACCATCTGAACTGGAAGAGATACTGCATGAAGCATTTAAGCGCTATCGTCACGTACCGGCTCAAGCCAGCCCTCTTGAGGAGCTACAGATCTTTAAAAAGGGTGGGCTGACTGACCACGATTATCAAACAATCAATCAGTTCTTAAATAGCCTGGTTGATCAATTAGCTATGAAATATACCGAAAGCGCTGCGATTCTATCGCGGCGCTTTTTTGATGCCGAAAAGATGCTGACAATTGCCAACTCGCTTAATATCAGCGAAGCCACCGGCTATCGCCGCCAAACCGAGGCGCTGCAGCGGGCGGCGGTGGCTGTCTACCAGCAAGAGGTCGAGGCCCGGCAAAGCTATCGAGCCAAGTTGGAAACCCGGCTGGAACATCCGACATACAGTCAACTCATCGGCGTTAGTCACCACGTAGAAGCGCTTATCGATCTACTCAAAAGTCCCGGCCCGCCCTGGCTTATCGCTATCGAAGGCTTTGGCGGCATCGGCAAAACATCGCTGGCGAATCAAGTAGCTCGGCAGGCGATCCAGCAGCAGTTGTTTGATGATTTTGGCTGGGTCAGTGCCCGCACCGTTCAATTTGAGCTAAGCGGCCATGTGGTTCCGGTCACCGCACCGATGTTGACCTCATCCGAATTGGTATCGCAACTGTTAACGCAGCTTGTCCCCGGTATCGACCTCAGCCGCTACAGCCAGGAGGAAGCCCAGCAGCGGCTACACCACCGTTTGAAGCAAAGCCCCCATCTGCTGGTGGTCGACAACCTGGAAACCGTCGAGGATATCAAAACCCTGCTCCCGATACTCTCCGACCTGTCGAACCCGACCAAATTTTTGCTCACCTCGCGCCGCCGCTTGACAAGTGCCGCCGATATTTACTATTTCCCCATCTCTGAATTAAGTCCGGCTAAGACGCTGGAGCTGATTCGCCACGAAATTGCGTGGCGCAACCTGAAACCGCTGCAAACAGCACCCGATACCAGTTTGGCCAAAGTGTATGACGTTGTCGGTGGCAACCCGCTGGCCATCCGGCTGGTCATCGGCCAAACCCACGTCTTTACCTTAGAAATGCTGCTTGATGATTTAACGGCGGCCCGCAGCCGAACCGTAGGCGAACTGTACACCTTTATTTACTGGCACGCCTGGCACGCGCTGGACGAGCCAACGCAACAACTGCTGTTGGCTATGCCGTTGGTCGCTGCCCAGGGCGAAACGCTCGACGGGTTGGTTGATATAAGCGATTTAGAGACTCCTGTCGTACGCCGCGCGCTCGAACAGTTGGTCAACATGAATCTGGTTAACAGCCTGGGCGATCACGCCCACCGCACCTACACCATCCACAACCTGACCCGCAGCTTTCTGCAAGAGCAGGTGATCAAATGGATGGGCTAACGACCTCGAGCTTAGAAGGCCGGCAGGCACTCTTTAAGCAGCACATTATCCGCTATACCCGCAAAGTCCTGCGCGATATACCACCGACCGCGCACCTTATATCGGAGCCGCTGGCGGCGAAAATGCTTCACCTGCTGCCCTACGCTTTTGCGCAGCCCGAAGCTTGGCCCGATACCCGCCGCCTTTTGTGTACGGCCGCCCCCGGCATGGAGCAGGCCGCCCATTGGGAGAAGTGGACGCAGCAGCTTGTTTCCGCGCTAACCTACAGCCAGCAATATGACGATGCCGAAACCGAGGCCGAACTGCTGCTGCGGCTCGGTATCTTATGCCAGCGTCGCAGCCGCTTTGCCGAAGCCCGCCGCCATCTTGAAGCCAGTGCCGAGGCTTACCAACGGCTCAATCACAGCCACGGGCTGGCCCAGGCGCTCAACCAACAAGCCTACCTGGCCCGGCTTCAGCGTCGATTTGATGACGCCGAGCAGTTGATCGAACGGGTTCATAATCTGCTAACGGAGCGCGATGACGAATGGGCGTTTAGTGATTATGTGCTGGGACTTATTGCGTTAGATAAGCGGGAGTGGTCTGAATCGGTCGCGTTCTCACGTCGGGCTGCTGAGTTAGCCAATCGCACCCACCAGACGCGCCTAATGGGTCGATGCTTGCTCTGCTGCGGCGTAGCGTTGGAAAAGAATGGTGACCTGGCTGAAGCAGTCAAGGTGTGCCGCCGAGCCATCGAGGTTTTTGAGAAACTTGGGGATAGCCATTATCAAGCCATTGCCCGGATGAATTTAGGAAATGTGTATATGGCTTTAAAGCAGCTAATGGTAGCTTTAGAGCATTATTTCCAGGCTGAGCGCACTTTCCGGGACGTCGAAGATTGGGTGCACTTAGGCTTCGTTAATCATAATATTGGCATGATACAACGACATGCGGGACAGTGGTCACAAGCGAAAGAGGCATTTTTTTACAGTATCGAATATTCCCAGCGCGTTAACAATATTGGATTGTGGATTAACACCCTGGATGAATTAGGGCTGACCTATATTGATGAGGGAGATACAGAACGAGCAAGAGCTATTTTTACCGATGCTCTAGATCTATTGAGCAAGATCGAAGGCCAGCCGGGATATGAGCATTGGTTGGCAGAGGTGGCAGCGCATTTGGAACAATCTTCAACCTTATAAATAGGGATCCCTCCTTGGAGAGGGATCCCTATTTATTAAATTTTAGCCACCACTACCGGCACTTTCACCGGCCAGAGCGGGAGTAGGGACTGATATGTCTGCCACTCCATCCGGCAAGATGGGGTCGACCATCGGGATGAGCAGTTTTAACGTGAGAAATACTGCTACAATTCTTTTGAACACTTTCATCTTCTGAGTTACCTCTATTTTTACTAGAGGCTCATCAGAGAGGATCCTCGCCGCCGGGGAGACGGCACGTGCACGTTCTTGCGAGCCGAGATTGTTGGTTTGTTAACGTTAGGTATACCTGGTTTACCGCTGACACCGTTAACTTTGGCCAAGCCGGTGTCAGTTGACAACGCGCTAAGCGCGATATCTACATCGGGAAGTTTGTGGGCTATTATAAGAAGCATTACTCCTTAAATTAGCCTGACTTCAATCAAAAGTGACCACCTTGTTTATGAGCAAAACAGCAATCTTCAATATGAAAAATATTGATAAGATTGATGATTAAGGTCACTTCCACAGAGAACATCAATCCCCAGAAAATAGTTAGGACTTTGGTACAGAGGGGAAAGATGGCCTATTTATTTACGGTCACAATTTGTTAAAATAGAGCCAAGACATCACTCAAATGTAGCCACGGTATAAAAGTGATGCCTCGACCACGCTCTCTACTTAAAAACCACCAAAATAGATCAGACCTCCGCACCCGGCAGTAAGTACAAACCAGAAGATTATCCATAAACAACCACCGCAGCCTTTCTGGGTTACCGAAACAGCTTCGAATTCGTCACTCATAAGGATTACTTTCATAGGGTTATATATAGAACCTTTCTATGCTTAGGGATGTCGCCATTCTGGGTAATTGATGATCTCTCGACCAAAGAGGTTAGTAACGGCTGACAGTTCTTACTTTTGGCGTTAAAGTCTGATGCTATCGTTGTTTCCGATCAAAGTGTCTGTTACTAAACAATCTATCTAGATGATTTATCTTCATCTTAATTCACTGTGCAACACACGTGTACACACCTAAGGAAAAAAATGTGGAGAAACTACCAAGCCTTGATAATATCCATAAATTATCTGACATGGATCTCGGATACTTTTTAGGAGATCTGAGAGCCAAGCTCGGAGACTCTCAGCAAGAAGTGGCAAGGCCAGTAAACATAGATCGCGCGACAATCTCACGTTGGGAAACAGGAAAAACGAAACCTCCGCTTGGATATATTGCTTTTTTAATACAGCAGTGGGTGAAAAGAAAAGATGATTCAGAAGTGATTAAAGCTCATTTTTTACAGCAAATAAATCAAGCTATTAGAGCTTGGTACTCCGAAGAAGTGAACAACTTGTCAAATTGGTCTGAGTTGGACAAATTGGCAGCGGAATTGGTAAAAGAAAAACCTATATGCCAGGAATCCCCTATAGGAGCTGTCGCACCATCATCTCCTTGTTACATCGAGCGTCAAATAGATAAGGAGGTTCTTAAGGCCATCCAACAAATTGGAGGGGTAACATTTACAATTGAGGGGCCAAGTTTTGTTGGAAAAAGTTCCCTGGTGATGCGTTTAGGAGCAGTTGCACAAGATGAGTTAAAAAAGAAGATTGTTATTCTTCGAATGGGTGAAGTTCTTGGCCCACAAGACGTGCAGCAAAACGTTTCATTTTATCGACGTTTTTGTCATTCTTTAAGCAACAAACTAAAAATACCTGAAAATACAGCTTTTTACTGGAATGTACCCTTAACTGAACCCGAACGCTGTACGACATATTTAAGTGACTACATCTTGCCAAAAATAGATACCTCTTTCCAGTCATTGGTGATTGTCTTGGAGGGAATGGAGCTATTATTTGAGACAGCTATTTGCAATCATTTTTCCCGAATGTTAAGAGGCTGGACAGATGAACGAGCTTTATCTGAGACATCTATCTGGCGAAAACTTGATCTCGTTTTGGTTACATCAACGGAACCATATCTTTTTATCGAAAATTTTCATGGTTCACCGTTTAATGTTGGTCTGCGGCATCATTTATCAGATTTTGAGGAGGAGCACATCGTTGAACTGAATAAACGTTATAATTCTCCTTTAGAAAAAAAAGATATTGATAAATTAATGACCTGTGTGGGAGGACACCCATATCTGGTACGACAAACCTTTTATTGGCTAAGCAAAGGAGCCACGTTAAAGAACATTTTACAAAGAGCCGTAAATGATCATAATGGTCCTTTCGATAGTCATTTACGGGAGTTAATGAAAAAAATAAAGAAGGGTTTTTATCAGAATATAGAAATTGAATTGTGTAAAGCCTTTAACAACCAAATCACCGATGAACTGATGTTTCATCGCTTACGTGGGGCTGGCCTAGTAAAGCGCGAGGATGATTGTATAAAACCACGATGCAAATTATACCAAGAATATTTCCAAAAACGCTTACATTGCAGTGAATAATCAGCATTTTTATACGGTTGGTGGTGCAGTTTCGGTTGATAAAGGTCTGTATATTGAGCGAAGGGCCGATAATGCTCTACTACAACTCTGTGAGCAGCAAAAATATGTAAATATATTTGCGCCCAGTCAAATGGGGAAAACAAGTCTCCGTTATCGCACCACCCAAAAATTGAAGGTAAATAATTTTGTTCCAATCAACATCGACCTCGATCAAATTGGGACGGAAGCCGATAGCGAAAAATGGTTCAATAGTATTTTGAACCAAATCTGTAGACAATCCGGTATTAGCCTGCATGATATTTCTGAGTGGTGGCGTATCCAAGAAACAACCACAACACAGCGTTTTGTCCTGTTCTTTCAGGATGTACTTCTTCCTAAATTTGATAAACCGGTTATCATATTTATTGATGAAATAGGCACTACGCTGAAATTGCCATTTTCCGATGATTTCTTTGCTGCGGCTCGAGCTATTCACGAAGCACGGGGGAGCGTGCCAGCATTTCGTCGTTTTTCTTTTGTATTTCTTGGGGTAGCCACCCCTAACGAACTTATTAAGAGTCCCCTACGTACGCCTTTTAATATTGGTCAAAGAGTGGAAGTCACCGATTTTACCCTTGCTGAAGCTCTTCCTTTTGTTCAAGGACTGGGCTTACCTCGTCGACACGGTTTGCAAGTGTTAAGTTGGATTCATCAGTGGACTGGTGGTCATCCTTATCTAACCCAACGATTGTGCCAGGAAGTAGCCATCCACAAAAAAGATCGGTGGTACGAGTTTGATGTCGCCCAGTTGGTTAAAGAGATATTCTTAACTGAAACTACCGGCATGGAAGCGAACCTGCAATTTGTGGAAGATACCCTTACCAAACGTACTCCTGATCTGAAAAGCACTATGAAGCATTATCGGAAAATTTTATCGGATTTATACAAAGTGCCGGATGAGGAGCGCAACCCGGTTATCGCTAACTTAAAGTTATCTGGTATTGTGCATCGAGAAAATAATGTTTTACGAGTACGAAATCGCATTTATCGTATAGTTTTTGATGAGCGTTGGATTGAGGATAAAGAGAAGGTTTATGATGTTGGTGATCTTGACACAGTCAGAAGGCTACGCGAGTTGGCCGAGGCTCGAAAGCGAGAAGTTGAAGAGGCCCAACGTCGAGTTGAAGAACAAACCCGTTCTACCAAACGGTTGCGGCGGTTGGTTGCAATACTTGTTATACTATTTCTTACAGCTGCAGGAGTTGGTTATTTTGCTTGGCAACAAGCTAACCTTGCTAGAGAACGTGAACGACTTACAATTTCTCAACATCTGACCCAGCAAGCTAACAGCGAGTTGGACAATTCTAATTATGAGCTAGGGTTATTATTGAGTATCGAAGCCAATAAACGGGTTGAAACTACTGAGTCACAGAGAGCAATTCGCCGTGCATTTGAACATCCTGGACAAACGCGAATGATTATCTATGATGATAGTCCAATTGATGACACTTGGTGGAATAGGGATGAAACATCGATTATGACAAAAAGCGGTAATGCTCTTGATAGTGGCAGTGTCAAACTTTGGAATGTTGCAACCGGTCGAGAACAATTTTCACTTAATCATAGTGGTGTGATAAACACTGCTGAGTGGAATGCTGATGAGTCCCTGATTCTAACGACCAGTTGGGATGGTACTGCCAGAGTTTGGGATGCTATTACCGGAAAGGAACGGTTCTCACTTTTACATGAATCTGTTGTAGATACCGCACAATGGAACGCCAATGAGTCTCTCATTCTAACGACCAGTTGGGATGGCACCGCCAGAATTTGGGACGCTGCCACCGGAGAGCCACTATTTTCTCTCTTTCATGAAGAAGAGGTTAACAGTGCTCAATGGAATGCTGACGAGTCACTCATCTTGACAGCAAGCGACGATGGTACCGCCAGGGTTTGGGATGCCGCCACCGGAGAAGAGCGTTTTTCACTTTTACACGAACACAGCGTTAAAAGTGCTCAGTGGAATGCTGATGAAACATTAATCATGACTCGAAGTGGCACCCTTATTAACGACGTAATTAGAGTTTGGGATGCTCGCACGGGCCTGGAAAAGTTTAAAGTTCCTTCGGAAGGTCGTGTTTGGATTGCTCAGTGGTCCGGGGATGGAACCAGAATAGCCACCGGGGACACGGACGGTACAGTACACATCTGGGATGCCCAAAATGGTCGAAAGATTATAACCGTATCTCACTCAGACGAAATCAGGAGTATTCAATGGAATGCAAACGACTCTCTCATCATGTCCCGCAGTTTAGATAATACTGTTAGAATTTGGGACACACAGACTGGCAGCGAACTTTTATCTCTATCCCATTTTAACGTAAGAGACGCTCAGTGGAATGCGAATGAGACGTTGATTATGACCCGAAATGATGATCTCCTTTTTGGTGGTCCTGAAGGCACAATCAGAGTTTGGGATGCAAAAACCGGGCAGTTAATACTTGAACTCCCTCACAAAAACGGTGTCTCTAATGCTATGTGGAATTCGGAAGAAACATTAATTTTGAGTGTCGATGGTGCCGCCCATGTATGGGATGCCAAAACCGGGCAGAAAATATTCTCGGTACATCATCAAAATGGAATAACAAACGCAAAATGGAATAAAGACGAGACAATGCTTCTCACATATAGCCAAGATGGGACGGTTCGTATTTGGGAGGAAAAAATCAACCCAATGGATATTTCTTTGGATGATGGAAGTGAAATATCAAATATATGGTGGAGTCCCGATGAGAAGTACATTTTAGCCACTACTCAAGAAAAAAAGCTGTACTTATTAGATGCAGATACTGGTCAACAACGATCATCTTTCCATTATGAAGGAAGTGTTAGTGACGTTTATTGGGCAGATACGGAGCCGCTTATCTTGAATATAATAAGTGAAGATATTATACCTAATTTTTATTTTGACCACACTATTCGCGTCCTAGGAGTTGAAACGGGTCAAGAATATGGAACCCTTCGATATCTTGGTAATTCTCCATCCGTTGACTGGAGTCCTGATGGTAGATTTATTTTGATCCAGTCTATCCTTAATAGAGACAAGATTCTCATTTGGAACGGTAAGACTGAACACATACCCTTTACTATTCCACTTATAGAGAAAGCCGACGGTGTTCAGGGTAGTTTCGGCCAGGCTGAGTGGAATAAAAATGGTACTCGTGTAATAACTAGTGGAGTAGATGGTACGATTCGTGTTTGGGAAGTTCATGATGGGAAGACGGATATCGTATTCAAATTTGAAGAAGGTATCCTGGATGCAAAATGGAATGCGGACGAGACCCTCATTATGATTCGTAGTACAGAAACAGATGTTCACATTATAAATGTTTCAACGGGTAAAGAGGATATCTTTCTAACGCAAGAAGGGGGTATCTCGAATGCAATGTGGAATAAAGACGAGACTCTCATTCTAACTTACAATATCATTGCTGTTAATATTTGGGATGCAAAAACAGGACAATTAAAGTTTGTACTTCCCCATACAAGCCAAATATTAGATGCTGCTTGGAGTCTTGATGGAGAATTGATCGTTACAACCGACAACGAAAACACTGTTAGAATTTGGGATGGGAGAACGGGGCAACTAAAGGCGGCCCTTCCCCATGCTAGTCAAGTATCAAATATTCAATGGTCTGTTGATAGAAAATTTGTGGCTACTGAGAGTGATAATGTTGTGCGAGTTTGGAATACAGAAGATGGGAATTTACGGTTTTTTGTGAATGGCAGTCAAGCTAAATGGAGGCATAATGGCCGAATTATTACCGTTGTAAGTGAACAAAATATTATTTCTCATCAAATATATCTAAAAGATCTACTGGAAGCAGCGTGCAAAAAAGCGCCTCGTAATTTTTCCCAAGCAGAATGGCAACGATATTTTCTTGATGAGCCATATCAGCCTACCTGTCCTAATGCTCCAATTCCACCCCGCTAAGTTTTGAGCTAATGATAATATGATACCAGTCTGCCAAACGGACAAATAAAACAAACAGTTTGCTGGTGCTACCGTATAGTTACGTCCAACGGATAAAGTCATAAAGCATTGCAGATCAGGTAACAAGAATATAGTACTATCGGGACTTTTTACTCAATTGTAATTTCTTTAATATTTGTTAAAATGCAAACACTTCAGCTCCAACAAATAGCACCTTAAAAAACTATAATTGACTACTTAATCTCTACACATTCTCTGACACCTTCTATATTCTCCGATCATAGACTATATGTATGGTGTGTTTTTGTTATAAAGCTATTGGAGATTATCAAAACTCATATAAAATTCTTAACTTGAAGTCAGAAATTTGTGGAGGAAACATGGAAACAAGCAACAAAACATTTTGGTACTATACATCCCATGGCGTTCAGAAGGGTCCTATAACTCCAGATCAGTTAGCTGAGGCGGTTAATATGGGTTTAGTTGACCGTGAAATAGATATGGTCTGGAAAGAAGGAATGCCACAATGGGTACCAGTAACTACAGTCAAAGGCCTTTTTACTACTCCTCCACCTCCACCTACTTCGCCTCCAAAATTATCTGTTATGAAAAAGTGCCCCTATTGTGCTGAAACAATTAAAGTTGAAGCTAGAACTTGTCGTTTTTGTGGCAGAGACTTATCAAGTCCCAATTTTCCGTTAGTCAACTCCAATTCATATATTCAGAATACTTCTGGTCAAGGTAAGTCAGCAGTAATCCCCCAAGAAATACGCGGTTGGAATTGGGGTGCTTTTTGGCTAGGAGCTATTTGGGGATTAAGTAACAATACTTGGATTTCTTTGCTTGTTGCGGTTCCGTATTTAAATTTCTTAATGATATTCATTATGGGATTTAAGGGTAATGAGTGGGCTTGGCAGAATAAGCGTTGGGATAGTATAGACCATTTCAAACGGGTTCAAAGAGCATGGGCCTATTGGGGTTTTGGGGTAGTTGGGGTATTCTTTATAATACTTCTGATAGCAGCCAATTCATAAAATATGTTCTTGTTTAACTCTTTTAGAAATCGTACGGAGGTGCTATCATGGAAGCAGAAATCACTCTGCAAAAAGCTATCAACGTTGCACGTTCTGGAAGGAAGCTTGAAGCACAAAAATTATTAAAACAGATATTACAAAATGAGCCACGTCAAGAGCAAGCATGGATCTGGCTAAGTAGTGTGGTCGAAACTAATGAGCAAAGAATTGAATGTTTGAAGCGAGCGTTAAATATTAATCCTAACAATATCGCTGCTAAAAAAGGGTTAGTTCAATTGAGAAAGCAATGCAAGGCACCTGCATCCTTCTCACTTCAAACGTCTCTGCCTGAGAAATTAGTTCATTGCTTACATTGTAACCTTCCCAATCAAATAGGAAACAAGTTTTGCATCCAATGTGGATATTTGCTACAAGGAGAAAAGCCACCTCCCCTAGTTACGACAAGTATGTCAAATCCAGAAGACTTGGTCTATTGTCTATATTGCGGTTCATCGAATCAATTTGACGCAAAATCTTGCCTCGGCTGTGGATATTCATTTACGACAAAATTGTAAATACCTAAACTAACCTCTACTAAAACTGGACGAATCGACCTTCGACTATATATGTTGATGGTAGATAGCTGACCTGGGTAAAGTAAAAAACGACATCATTCCTATACCTACATAATAGTCCACAGATGGCTAAATATCGGCTTGAATATTTTAACTCTTTCTCCGAGCTTATCTATAAAAATCTGTGGACTTGATTTTTAGCTACAATTTTTAGATTATTCCAAAATACAAATGGAATGCGATACAATAACTCAGCAGTTTTATGAATACATCTGCGTCGAAGGGGTTCTGCAATCTGATGATTATGAAATACGCTACCGCCTAATCAATCCCAAAATAAAGATCAAAATGATCGCCCCGATAAAAGCCACAATGATCGAACCGGCCAAACCGCCGATCCCCAGGCTAACCCCCAGCGCATCGAACAAATATCTGCCGATAATCGCCCCGACAACGCCGATAGCCAAATTACCGACCAAACCGTAGCTTCGCTTCATAACAAAGCCAGCCAACCAGCCGGCGATCAACCCTACAATAAGAACTACAAAAATATCCACGTCTTAATCCTTCCACTCCAATGGCATAAATGATTGAAAAAGTTGCCGTCTATAACATCGCCAATTGTTGTCCGAACACAACGTTATTCTTAACGTTCTTAACTCTAAGCTCAATACCTTAACTTCGCAAATTTGGGAAGAAGGGAGGAAGCGATTCCTACGGATTTAATCCTAACGAGAGACGATAAGCAGCTCGCTGCTCCTCGCGGCCAACTTCATCGGTAATAGCTTGCCATTGCTCAAGAAGGGCTGCCACGGCTTCATCGGTGGTTAAATCGTCAGACAAATATTGATTGAGAACGGCACTTAGGCTCTCCTGGTGATAACGCTGGTGCTGAGGAATACGCACATTGAGAATCATATTGGGATTAGCCAGCGTCTCTTCAATCGCGCTGAGATAATTGGCCGATGCATGGCTACTCATCCCGGCATCGACCAAAGTCTGGCGATTGAGGTATTGAGAGATGCGGTAAGGATTGAGGCTCGGCTTAACCGCAACATCAACACTCGATTGAGCCGGAGCGCTGACGTAAACAAAGAAATCATAGACAGCCTGCTGCACCTCTTCATCGGCGTCTGGGTTGAGGCTGCCAATCCATCCCCCATCAGCTGCAAAAGGCGCGTAGTTAATCTCTTCCACGGCGAAGGGACAGTTTTCCAAATCTTCGTCACAGGCAGTAAGCTGCCCCGTAGCGGGATCGACAAATTCGCTGGCTCCGGGCAAAACGATGGCTTCAAGCGTATCTTGCACGGTTGACTGTTCGGGATCACTGGCCAATTTAGCCAGAACACCGGTATCAATGGTCAATGTGCATCGCCCGTCGAGCACCAGCCGACGGGTTTCGGCCAGGCCATTGCTCAGCTCTTCCGGCGGGCTGTAAAGCAACGTTTCTTTATAAAGCTCCAACGCCCGTCGAAAGCCTGGATTATCGACTCGCGGCTCAAGGTCATCGAGCGTCAAAAAAGCACCTTGCTCGGTTCCCTCAAATTGCAGATACGGCCCGGCCATCGCGTAAAAAAAGGTAGACATTTGCTCACCCTTAGCCATGCATGAGCCAAAATCAGGCGTGCCGTCCTGGTTGATGTCCAGTTCGTTGGCCGCCCCGGCAACCTCCAGATAACTGTCCCACGTTTTAGGCGGCCCCATTCCGATTTCCTCCAACACATCGGGCCGGTAGTACACCAGATAAACATCGGCATCGAGCGGGATACCGTAGACCTGCCCGCCATACCGGCTGCTAATATCGCCATAAAACGGCGCGATGTCATTCCACGCCAGCGTTTCGTCAGTTTGCACCCGTTCCGTTAGATCGACCAGGTAGCCGGGCGCAGCAAAATCGGCCAGCCACTGAGCCGGGTAGACCAAACCATCGACATGACTTTGTTCAGCCTCTAACTCGGTCAACAGCGTTTGATGCAGATCGGTGGCGGTGTCAATGGTGATGTTGGCTCCGGTTTGCGCCTGAAACTCAGCCGCGCGACGCTCAAGCAGTTCGACCAGTGGTGAGTCCACGGCAGTCATCACCGTCGCCTCAATACCCTGATAAAGCCGGCCTAACGGCGTGGGCGTCACTTCGACAATCCTTTCCACTTCCTTTTCAACTTCAACCGTGACCATCACTTCGACCGTCTCGACCTGAATGATCGGTTCAGCCTCACGCTCGACAATAACCGTTTCGACTTTGGTCACAACTTCCGGTGTCGGGCTTTGAGCGCAAGCGGCAGCCAGCAGTAAACCACTAAAAGCCATAGTAAGCATCAGCACACGTTTCAATATCGTCGATTTTCGGGATAGTTCTCTCACGCTTTATCTCCTGATATCTCCTCGTAAAGTGATATTCGAATTTTTACTGGGGGTGAATAAGAAGTTTCACGAATAAAGTCGGAAACACTCTAAAAACAAAACTCTTTAGCCCTGATCATTCTTTTGCGTTGGCACATCATCGGCTTTTGATTCTGAGGGAGTCTGAGAAGCAGATTCAGGATCGAGGAGACGTTCTAAAAACTGAACGGCTTCATTTGGCGATGTGCCGAACTTTTCGACAACGCCATATAACTGCCCGCCCCGCCCTTTGACCTCCGGTATCAACCAGATATGCCACGGCGGTCGAAAAGTGAGCAGCATCCCACCGGCAATGATCGTCACTAAACTTATCACGTAGAGTGGCACAGCCCAATCGCGCCAGACAGTAACCGTTACCTGTTGGTTGAGTGAAACCGTAATGATGAAATCTTGCAGTTCAAGCGGTTCGCCCAACGGCAGCATGCGATTTTCCAGTGGCTCGGCTTCACCTTCGATCCCCACCTGCAGATTAATCGTATGGTCATCTAAAACATCAGATGGTAAGATTTGAAAAAGGAGATGGTCAGTAGGAAGCAGAAAGAAAAGAGGCTCATCGGGATCACCTACCGGAAGATTAAGATGCGTAGCCGGCGATAACTCAGTCCGCAGCGGCAGCAAACGGCGGAGTTCGCTGGTCTCATCGGCTACCGTTACAGTCAGCACCGGCTCCGACGCTGTTGGCACCAAAAAAGCCCGGTCAAACAAAGCAGGTCGACTCAACTGCCCAGCAACAAATCGCGATGCCCCATCATCGGATGGATCAAAAAACACCCCCTCAACCGAACCGTCTGCTGCGGAACTACGCCACTCAAACGTGCCGTCGAACACATGGCTGGCGGTCGTCCGAAAAGGCTGGAGCGTTATCGATTCGGTCTCCAGAGTAAAATAACTTACGATAAAAGCCAAACACAGCCCCACTATCCCACCATAGATGGCTACAACCGTCCACCAATTGGCTCGCCGCGCCGATGCACTCACCGAGCGATCATCCTCGTCAACCTGTTCATCAATCACAAAATGACGCGCGATCAACGACGCTTTCAAGCTATCCAAAAATTCATCCGGCGTCGAAGGCAACCGCACCGATTGCTCAACCCGACCCGCCAGCGGATGCTGCCACCCAATATCCGTAGGGATTTCCGCAGCCCGCCGTCGACACAACGGCCCGTAATCGGCTAGAGCCACACCGCAGCTTAACAGCAACAAAGCCACCGGCAGCCAAAACCACAGCGTTTGAAAAACGCGCGACAGCCCTAACCAATACAAGGGCGGCCCCCACGGCTGGATCCAGGTCGACAAAGTAGCAATCCACTCGCTACTGGAGGTTTCGGGCGAAATTTGTTGCGGCAATAATCCGCCAATAACCAAGACAACCGCAACAACGGCCAAACAAACGCCGGTTGTCTGTCGTTGGCGCAGCGTATCCCATAAAGCAGTAATAAATTGTTGAAAACGTGTGTAAAAAGGGTTGGTCTGTGTTTCGACGGTATCCATAAAGGTCACATAGTCGCGATTAAAAACCTACAGTTGGCTTCCGAGTAATATTACTCGCCGCGAGCGAGGAAGCGATAGTCTACTCCCGATAAAAAGGGTTTTGGTAAAAAATTACGTCATCCCCAACATCGAGACAAGAGTGTGTCATAAACATTCTACTATATTATTGGCCCTTACCAAAATCACCGATTTTTTATGCTATATTAGCAGTCACATAAAATGGTAGCCCAACATTACACCGTGGAAACACAAAATTGCACTGATAATCGACAGAATTAACAGGATTTACCTTAATTATGACAAATATGACAAATAAAATCATGATAATCTTGTAAATCCTGTCTAATATTTCTTTCCCACGGTTTAATTGCAGCTACCCATAAAATTGAGGGTTGACTTTTTATAAAAATCGGTTATCATTACCTCAATAATATTTGCTAAGGCAATGAATTTTATGGATCGCATCCACAATACCACCAGTATCGAGAATGCTACAGCCTATCGCATCCATCACACGGCGCGATTGCTTCGTTACTCGCTCAATCAGTTCTTTCAAAACTACGGCGTCGAAATAAGCCTGGAACAATGGTTTATTCTCTTCAAACTCTTCGAGCGCGACGGGCAAGCGCAAAGTGAGCTGGCTGATAAGGATTTGAACGACCATCCCAACATTACCCGCCTGGTAGACGCCCTCCAAAAGCGAGATATGATCCGCCGCGACGCCGATCCCAACGACCGGCGCAAAAGTTTAGTCTATCTCACCGAAAGAGCACATACGTTTATGGAAGATATCCTGCCGGCCATCATCGAAGAAAGAAAACGCATATTTAACGGCCTATCTAATGAAGAGATTGAACAATTCCTTCAGACTCTTGAAAAAATCGAGGCCAACGCTTTGAACGCTTAACCGATCAAAGCCAAAACCAAACTAACCGCAACCGGAAACCAAGCCACGACAAAAAAATTTACCCATCTCAAAATTTCTCCCGGTACTATTACGAATCGATAACGATTCGTTTTTTTAGGCATAATAATTGCTCAAGCAAATATTATTTACGTAAGTAAACACCAAAAAACAGCTTTATTTTATTCAAAGGAGACCCATCATGGTCATTATTCACGTCGTAGTAAACATTAAACCCGAGCATCAGGCAGAATTCGTCAGTCAGGAGCAAAAATTTATGGCAGCCGCCCAACAAATGGCCGGTTGCCGCTCATTTAGCCTATACAAAGACGTTCATCAGGAAAATACGTTTGCCATTTACGAAACCTGGGAAACACCGGCCGATTTTGAAAACTATCAACAATCCGACCTCTTTTCCCAATACCGCGCGTCCATCGGCCCCATGTTGATGGGCGAACCAGCCTCCAATTACTACAACGCCGCCCCCCTCACCAACTAATCGCAAGATTTTTGTTAGATTTTCGTACTAAACTTACAATACCACTTCACCAGCCCATAAAACCTAACAGTCACATCCGAAGTAGGGGATTTTTCCCATAATCCCCTACTTCTTCCCCCTACCCGCCAACCCGACCAGATTATCAGCCAAAAATCCTATAAAAAACGGACTCTGTCGATAAGATAACCCATCATTACACCACGGCAACGTGAAATGACGGAAATTTCCAAATAATCGACAGATTTGACAAGGGTAGCTCTGAGCTAAACCGTGGTAAAGAATAATTGGACAGAATTTACAAGATTATCATGATTTTATTCGTCAAAATTCAGTAAATCTTGTTAATTCTGTCGATTATTTTGTCGACCTTCCGTCATTTTACATTTCCACGGTTTAATGTTGTGCTACCTTGACAAGATTATCAGGATTTTATCTGTAATAATCAGGTAAATCATGTCAATCCTGTCTAATTTCTTTCCCACGGTCTCGTACAGAGCTACTCTGCCGATAAGCGTGTATAATTACCCACCAAACCGTTGCCTATTGGTCAAAAAAGGAACAAACCATGTCATCAACACCCAATCATTTCGATATTGCCATTATCGGCTCCGGCATAGCCGGCTCTGCCCTCGGATCGATTTTAGCCCGTCACAACTTGCGCGTCGTTATCTTCGAAGCCAAAAGTCACCCCCGCTTTGCCATCGGCGAGTCGATGATTTTGGAAACGTCGGAAG
>JAGRBY010000820.1 GCA_020433835.1 Anaerolineae bacterium
CAACATTGTCATGACCTTACTTGAGATCTCAAGTGTCCTGATCAACATCGTCATGACCTTACTTGAGATCTCAAGTGTCCTGATCAACATCGTCATGACCTTACTTGAGATCTCAAGTGAGCTGATCAACATTGTCATGGCCTTACTTGAGATCTCAAGTGAGCTGATCAACATCATCATGGCCTTACTTGAGATCTCAAGTGAGCTGATCAACATCGTCATGACCTTATTTGAGATCTCAAGTGAGCTGATCAACATCGTCATGACCTTATTTGAGATCTCAAGTGAGCTGATCAACATCGTCATGACCTCATGTAAGAGTTAACTTGAGTAAATACTCTTCGGTATAAGAAAGGCAAGATATATGGGGGAATGGTGATCTGTGTTGAACCGGAGTATTTCTGTGGGGAGGCGTATCGGGGTTATTGTCGACAACAATCTTGCTGTTTTGATCCATTATCCGTTTGCCGGCGACTCCGATGCCTGCTGTACGTGGGCTATGTTGAGAAAAGAAGTCTGTAAGTCCAGCGGGCTGATGTGGTCGGCGATGTACTCGATAATCTGGTGGGCTTCGTGGCGCAGCTTTTCAGCTTCAATCGCATTGGTCTCAAGCTCGGCCAGGCGCAAAAGAATTTGCCATAGCATGCGGCGCGAACCGATTGCTTCGGCTTCAGCGCAGGCTGCCAGAAGAGTCTCGCGTGCGGGTTCGGGTTGATCTAAAGACAATAGAGCCTGTCCACGCATGTACAGTCCATGGGGAATAAAGACCCGCGCATTAAAATCGCGCAAGGTGGCTAACAATGTATCGAGTAGTTCCAATGCTCGCTTGTAAGCACCTTGTTGCAACGCTATTTCAGCATCAACCAGAATGACGACTTGGAAAAAGAGGGGTGTGGCCGTACGATAGGGATCGGTCTTGGCTCGCTCGATAGCGGTCTCGGCTTCGGTAAGATGGCCTTGCCCCAAATGGAGTTGGGCCAGTCGGGCCAGGGCATAAGGTCGCTGCACCGGCAATTTCGTTTCGGCAACCTCGAGAGCCTGACGGGCTACGGTTAAACCTTCCTCAAAAGCGCCTAAACTGCCGTAAACCGCTGCTAGAGTAGCGCGGGTATAAACCTGGGGCACCACATAGTTGGCCAAATCGCTCAACCGCAGACATTCCTCCATCACGGCGATAGCCTTATCCGGCTGGCCGCGATCCCAGTAAACATGGCCGATGCCAATGCGGCTGTAAGACTGCCCCCACAAATTGTCTATCGATAAGCTGATCTGAGAAGCTTCCTCAGAGAATTTCAAAGCCTGATCATAGTCGCCGCTGTACATAGCCAAACCGGCCAGTCCGGTCAGGCTGTCGACCAACATGGGCAGGTTGTTGAGATCGCGCCACAGATCGCCGGCTTCGTGGAATAACGGCCTCGACTGGTTAAGGCGACCGCTAAACCAATAGCAAATGGCTAAATCGTTAAGGGTAAAGGCCATCTGCTCCGGCTGGTTGCTATCACGGGCCAGGGTCAAAGCCCGTTCGCCATAATCGATAGCTTGTGACAATCTGTTGCTAAAGCGATAGAGGTTGGATAGATTCCACAGAATTTTTGCCTCTGCGGCCTGATCACCTAAGTTACGGGCCAAAGTCAAAGCCTGCTTAGCAATAGTCTCTCCCTGAACCGGGTCGAATGTTCGCGAAGGCATCGCCCGCAGTGTGGTTTTCGCCATAAGGGCAGTCAGTTTCATAGCCGGCACATTACGCTGTTGAGCCATCTCTGCCATTTCTTTATAAATGGCCAGCGCTTGATCAAACTCCGCACTTAATTCCAAAGCGCGGCCTAATTGGGTGTAAAGATGAGCGATTTCTTGGTTAGTCTGGGTGTTACCGGGCGTCGGATCGCGTTTCGCAATATCTAAGGCCCGGCTAAAGTAGGTGATAGCTTCGGCGTGGGCATACACCCGAGCTGCGGCCTGTCCGGCCAGGGTGAAATACTTTTGGGCAGATTGATCATCGCCGGACAGGTCAAAGTGGCGGGCTAACACCGGCCAATAACGCTGCTGGCTGGTATCGTAAATGGCCTGCATCGCCTCGCCGCTGCGCCGATGCATAACTCGTAACCGGCGCTGACTAACCGTTTTGAGCAGAGCCTGTCGCAATGCTTCTTGTGAAAAGCGGTAGCGATCTTCGCCGTCTTGCAACGGCAACTCTTCAATGAGACGGCTGGCTAGAAGCCTGTCGATAGTATCCAGCAGATCATCCTCATCCATTTTGGTGACAGCTTCAAGTAGGGCAAAAGGAAATTCCGGCCCCAATATAGCGGCGGCGGTTAAAATGGATCGATCTTCGTTGGTTAACAGTTGCAAGCGACGCTCGGCTAAATCGAGTACATTTTGGGGCAGTTGCAACATCATGCCAGACAACCTGTTTAACTGACTTGTTTTCGGAGTTGTCCACTGACTCACCTGACCTTCGGCAGCCAACGCTTTGAGCGTTTCTTCAATAAAAAGCGGGTTTCCACTCGTCGCTTGTAGAAAATTATTAACCATCCAATCCGGTAAATTTTTTCGCCCTAATGCACTATTAAGGAACTCGGCTACTTGGTAGCGGGTCAATGGCTCAAGACTAATCACTTGAGCAGCCTCATCGCGCTGCAAATCTCGCTGAAGGCTGGCGGCGATCGCTTTAGCATCAACCTCTTCCGGCCGCAGGCTCAAAATAAATAAAATTGGCGCTTGGGATGTTCGTTGGGTTAGGTAAGCCAGCAGTTCTAGCGTCGAAAGATCGATCCATTGGATATCTTCAATAGCAATTAGGAGGGGATATTTCTGGGCGACACGATTCAGCAAATCCCAACAAGCGGTAAATAAGCGCAGGCGTGCTTCGGCTTGGTCAATGGATGCCGGTTCGCTGGAAAGATGTGTGCCGGCGTCAGGTAATAAGCGAGCCAGTTCAGAGGGAATGGTTTCTCGCTCTGCTGCCGGTAGACGCTCAAAAGCTATATCCAAAATATCAATAACAGGCTGGTAAGGGAGTGAGGTATGCTCACGACAATAAGTGCTCAGGGTCTTACCCCCGGCCATTTTGGCCTGAAGCTTCATTTCGGTAAGTAGGCGAGTTTTGCCCAATCCAGCGCTGCCGGTTAGCAACACAACTTGCCCGTGACCGGCTTCGGCTTTCGTCCAACTTTTAGTCAGATCAGCCATC
>JAGRBY010000821.1 GCA_020433835.1 Anaerolineae bacterium
AGTGGAGATCCATTTCAGCCGCTGTCTCTTCAGGGGTATAGCCCAGTTTGTAATAGCCCACAATCGTTCGAACCGTTACGCCGGTACCGGCAATAATCGGTCGTCCATCGCGTATTTGGGGCTCTCGTATAATTAAGCCTTCCAGGGTTTGGGGTACAACCATCATCATCTCCTGAACACTGAACACATTCGATACCATCATTGTAGCATGGGATAGGGTGAGGTAAAAGTGGGGAGTTCGTAGAGTTTCTTGAGTTGGGGAGTTTGTGGAGTTGTCGAGTCGGGGCAGGGGAGGCGTTTGCCCTCACCCTCCAGCCAAAGATACCCAGCCCCCGTGAACCACTGAATTTTATGAATTCACTGAAAACGGCAACTCTCAGTGCATTCAGGCCCATCAGTGCTTCAAAATTGCCCTCATTGCCGTGCCGTAGTAAGGTTTGTCTAAAACGCTCTAAAGATGTATCAAAGCGAGGCTGTAAAGTCGGCCTTATTGCTTAAATCTGGCATTACTGCTTTAACCAATATCAATTCACCCTTAACTTTACGGAACCAATCGGTATTTTCCTCCGTCTTACTACAAGTAGCTACAATTTAACCGCCAGCAAAAAGGAGAGACTATGTATCCGGTGAGTACCTATGGCAGCGTCACAATCATCAATCTTCCCCCATCCCCTCCTGACCCCATTTCGTCGGCTGAAAGTGCTGTTGACCTTTCTCTGCCCCCCAACCCCTATCGCGGCCTGTTTGCCTTCCGGCCCGAGTATGCCGATTACTTCTTTGGCCGCGAGCCATTCACAAATCAGTTGGTCACCGCCGTGGAGAACCGCCGGTTGGTCGCCGTGCTGGGTGCGTCGGGCAGCGGTAAATCATCGGTGGTCTTGGCCGGATTGCTACCCGCGCTGAGCAAGCGCCCCGTTCGACAGGCTCAGGGCAGGCCCGGCGAGCAATGGCTGGCTGCCATCTTTCGGCCCGGTACCGATCCCTTTCAAAGTCTGGCGGCGTCTCTGGTGCCGCTGTATGCAGAAGCCGAGAATGAAATCGCTCTGCTAGAGGCGACCCGCAGCCTGGCCGACAGCCTACGCCAACAGCCCGCTGCTCTCAGCGATGTGCTGCGGCTGATTCAGGGCAAACACCCCGACCACCGCCTCCTCCTCATCGCCGACCCGTTCGAAGAACTCTACACCCTCTGCCACAACACCGCCACCCGTCAGGCTTTCCTTGATCTCCTTATAGCGGCCCATTCTCCATTCTCCATTCTCAATTCTCCATTCTCCATCGTCCTCACCCTCCGCGCCGACTTCCTCGCCCAGGCCTCTCTCTACCCCCCGCTGGCCGAGGTGCTGAACCAGCCGGAGGCAACTCAGTTTCTAAGCCGCATGACACGCGAGCAGTTGACGGAGGCCATTGTCGAACCGGCCAAGTTGCGCGGCGTGCCTATTGAAGAGAAGCTGGTCGAGCGTCTGTTGGATGATATGGGTGAGACAGAAGGCAGTCTGTCCCTGTTGGAATTTACCTTGAGCGAACTGTGGCGACACCAGCAGCATCGAACCCTGACCCACGCTGCCTATGAGGCCATCGGCCAGATGAAGGGAGCGCTTAGCCGTTACGCCGAGATGACCTACGCCACGTTATCCCCGCTAGAGCAGCAGCAAGCCCGCCGTGTTTTTATGCAGTTGGTGCATCCCGGCCAGGGTGCCGAGGCCACGTGCCGTCCGGCTACCCGCCAGGCGTTGGGCCAACAATGGCCAGTGGTGACCAAACTGGCTAACGCCCGGCTGGTGATGATCGGCAGCCAAACCGTCGAGCGTGAAGACGGCCAGGCGCAGGAGCAGGCTACGGTCGACATAGTTCACGAGGCGCTGATCCACAATTGGGATCGGTTGCGTACCTGGCTGGCGGCTGATCGAGAATTTCTGGCCTGGCAGTCGCGCCTGCGGGACGATTTAGCCCACTGGGAAGCGACTGAACGGGATGATGGGGCGCTGCTGCGCGGTCTACCGCTGGCTGTTGCTCAAGAGCAACTGGCCGAGCGGCCGGATGACTTGAGCGCAGCGGAGCAAGCCTACATCCGGGCCGGCCTGGCCTATCAGCAGCGCCGAGAGCAGCAGCGTCGGCGACTGTTAGCCGGCGCGGCGATAGCGGCGCTGGTTATGGCCGTGTTAGCCGCACTGAGTTATTGGCAGTTTCAGGCAGCCCGCACGCAGACGCATGCGGCTATTGCTGCCGAAGAAACGGCTGTCGCTGCGGCAGAACAGGCCAATGCCGAAGCCAAGAATGCCCGCGAAGCCGAAAAAACGGCGGCGGCTGAAGCTGACCGCGCCCGCAACGCCGAGGCCACCGCGCAAGCCAATGCCCAAGCCGCCCTTGTTGCCCAACAGGAGGCCGAACAGCAAGCCCGCATTTCTCGCGGCCAGGCTTTAGCTGCCAAAGCGCAAGCCGAAGACGATATCACCTACCAAAGCAATCTCATGCTGGCCCGCGAGGCCGTATTGCTAACCTGGCAGACCGACACCGCCGTTGACCCCGTAGCCGATGCCGTTCTCCGCGAGGTTGTGGCTCAGGCTGATATGGGGTTGGTTATGACTCTGCCCCGTCGGCATCATGGCGGGCGTGTTACTGCGGTGGCTTTCAGCCCGGATGGACGGCAGATAGTAAGTAGTAGTGCTGACCAGACCGTGCGGGTCTGGGCTGCGGAGACGGGTGAGGAAGTACACCAGTTGCGGGGCCATCGCGGAACTGTCAATGCGGTGGCCTACAGCCTGGATGGTCACCACATTGTCAGCGGGGGTAATGACGGGACGGTGCGGCTGTGGGACGCCGCGACGGGTGAAGAAGTTCGGCAACTGAGCGGCCATAGCGATGGTGTCAATGCGGTGGCGTTTAGCCCGGATGGGCAGACAATCATCAGCGGCAGTACTGACCGGACGGTGCGATTGTGGGATGCCGCGACGGGTGAGGAAGTGCGGCAAATGAGCGGCCATGAGGAAAGAGTTAATGCGGTGGCGTTCAGCCCCGATGGGCACTATAGTGTCAGCAGCAGCGATGACGGGACGGTGCGGCTGTGGGATGTCAAGACAGGACGGGAAGTGCGGCACATGAGTGGCCATGGCACAACGGTTTGGTCGGTGGCGTACAGCCCCGATGGGCAAACTATCGTCAGCGGCGGTAATGACGGGACGGTGCGGCTGTG
>JAGRBY010000822.1 GCA_020433835.1 Anaerolineae bacterium
TCAACCGGCACGATGTTCTGATGGTTATTCTGTTGTTAAAGTACTTCTTTACCGGAACGATGCTCTGATGTACGACAACTACTCCTTACTCCCTACCCCCCACGTTGTTAGGCCGAAAACATGGTTTTTGATATTTTTCGGTTATGGTGGCAACTTGGGGTATTTTTAAGAATTCTATTTTGAAGCTGGCACGCAATTGGCACGCTGTTGGAATGTAGCGGATACGAGAGTGAACATTTTTGGGACACTCTGCTGATAAACTAAAGCCAAATAAACGGTAATCACACGTCTATCACGACGAGATATTTGCAAACAATTTTTAAGGAGAATGCTCTATGAAAAAGATAATTTTTATTTGGCTCATACTATGATCGAGCTTAGACAAAAAAGCCGTCCCTATTGTGGCGGCTTTTTTGTTGGCAGTACCGTAGAACTACCAGTATTGTCAATAACCAATTTTTCCAACGGAAATCTATGGTTTTCTATGCTAAAATTCTACAGAACTTTGCAATCAAATCGTGTAAACTTGTCATCAACAATCCGATAAAAATGAGTTTGAAATTGCTTCCGCTAAGTGAGGCGTAAAAAGGTTCATATAAGGCTGCTCAAGAAGTCTTACCTTATAACTCAACCATTTTAGTGAAAAAAGGATAGAAACCCATGTTACCCAATGTATTAAATTCAAACGGCAACGCATACTCTACTATGTCTCATGTTGAATATGACAACGGTCAAAATTGGGGAAATAAGCTGGCTGAAGAATTTTATCACACGATTTCGCCGGATGAGACTGACTTTGCGCGTCCAGCCCAAAAGGTGCTTCATCAATATTTCAATATGAGTCAGCTTCGTACTAAATCTAACATCTGGTTTGATGAATACTATAAAGGCTTCCAGGCCTACTGCACAAAGATGAATGAAGCGTTTTTCTCTCACGCCGCTCCTGCTGAAGAAGAATTCCAAAACGATGGGCAAGACCTGCGCTCCCAGAAGATAAAGGAGACGGAATATATTCTAAACTTTCTAAACACTCCCCACGCTGATATTGCTGCCAGTGAGGAATCCTATTGGGAATTTATCCTTGGCACCCCCCTCTTTGAAATGGAGAAATCAAACTCGGATAATGAGTCTGCTACGATGGTAAAGCTGTCTTGAAGGAGCCGTATTAAATATCAGCCAAGACTTACGCAGAGTGTAGAACAATTTGCTAAATTGTTCCGAATCGTGGGCATACGTGTGGTGCAAATTGGCAATTTACGCTACAAAATCAGGAATTTGTGTAAGTCTTGTCTGATATTTTTCTCAATCACCTGGGTGACTCATATCGCCTCCTCTCATATCTGATTTCTGACTTCTCATTTTGTCTTTTCCTTATAAAAACCAAACTAACTTGCCTGCAATGGGGTGTAAACTGTGAAATGTTCTGGCCAGTCAATGGCCTAAAACTTTTTGGTTTCGGCTCGTCCAAGTTAGGAACTAAAACAGTTTTTAGACAGGATTACTTTTAATTCGCGCACTTTGTAAACGATTACAAAAATGACGATGACCCATGGTTTGCTGCGTATCTCGTGTATAATGGTGGCTGTAAAGCAGTGAGAAACCAAGCCTGACAGCCGTACTATCTTCCTCTATTAATGAAGAATGCCTCATAGGACTAATGCACTGTTGCCATATGTGGCGAAATTATGTAATCTATCCGTATCATCAGATTGGCCAGGACCTAAAGGTTTCACGATAGTAACAGCGAAATTGACTTTTTTTGCACTATAGACCCATTTATCCATTGCTATCTGAAAAATTTTAGAGTTTGTACCACTGCACGTTGATCATGCTTTCCGGGTGTTACGCTTTTGCGTCGATTGTGTTAAAATGAATGTGGGATGGGTTCATTTTTTCGTGTCTAATCTTTCCAGCGGAGTCAAACGCCTCTGCCGGCACAACCACCAAACATGATAAGGGGAGAACCCCAAAAACCTCGCTTTATGGGATTAATCTTGGAGGAATAAACAGCACGATGTTACACTCTTGGTCCACCCTGTATCAACTTGGGTCAGCGACCGGCGCATGGATGGTACGAGCCGGCTTGGGTCTGACGTTATTTTTGGCTCTGTCTACCATCAGTCGGGCCGATACGCCGCTCAAGCCCACGGGTAGCGCTGAAACCGAGGTTTCGGTTTGGGTACCGGAAGGGGCCTTGTTTGAGCCGGAATCCTTACTCGTTACAGCCGATTATCTGCCCGAGGAAAATTTGCCGCCCGGTATTACCTTGCCAACCGGAACAGTCGGTAGCCCTATCACGTTTGGTATTTGGCAGGGCGAAAGTCAAATTTATACCAATTTTAATCCCTCCCTCGTCATCAATATCAAATATAATGATGAAGATGTGCCGCTCGATGTTCTTGCTGAAGAACAGAGCCTGCATTTATTTATGTATAACCCTGGGCTGAAAACGTGGGTCAAGCTCTGTACAAGTGTCCAGATCGATGAGAATCTCATCTCTGCGGCGCTGGCTCGAGTTGTCCCGGCTGAAGAACAAGGCAGCGTCCTGCTGGCTATCGCCCCGGACAGTTCATCTTCGTTAATACAAGATGTTGTTGGCAATGGCCTAACCGAGGTTACACCCCCCAACAGTGATCTTCATTTTCGGGTCAAGTCAGCCTCTGTGCCGGAGGGAACTCACTTCGTCATGACCGTTCTGCCATCATCCTCCGCGACCGGCTCCTTGCAGCTCCTGTCCAACCCTGTCGATATCAAAGCCTGCCATGTTGACCATGCTAATCCCACCCAAAACACCGTTGAAATGACAACCTTTTTCTTTGAGCCGCCTCAGGTAACCTTCAGTTTTGATGCCGATACGCTCTCGCGGGCCGGTCGAACAACCAACTTGACCATAGCCGGCCTATTTAACAACCAAGACTGGATCGATATGGAAGCATTTGGCTCCCGTGTGGTTCGCGAACGCCGAGGGGTGGCGGTTGATACGCCCGTTTTGGGTACCTTTAGTCTGGCGACGCGTTAGTTATTAAAGATGGCCGATATTTTCGTTTCGTATTCGCGACGAGACAAGGAATTTGTTAAAAAGTTTCACCAAACCTTGATTGACAATGGGCACAGCGCCTGGGTCGATTGGGAAGGTATTCCTCTGACTGCCGACTGGCGAGCCGAGATTTTATCGGCCATTGAGGCCGC
>JAGRBY010000823.1 GCA_020433835.1 Anaerolineae bacterium
CTGTTTTTATTGACCTAATATTCGCCAATATCGCTCGCATCGGCAGTATTAATGCCCTTTAGATGGCGATGGTGATGTTAGTTAAAACCCTATATTAGGGTTTAACTAAACAATAGGCGGGTAAATAATAGAACTAAACTACACGTTATGGTTAAGCTGGTATAGCTTTTGTTTGCCGTCTTGCCTCACTATAGCAGCGCTTTCATTAGTCAGTTCATCGAGCGCTTTAATGACATTGTTCCGGCCTACACCGTCTATAAGTCCGACAATAGCAGTTTGGTTCAACCATTCATCGGATTGCCCTAATGCGTCGCATATTCTATCTTTAGCTTTTTCAATCGCTGAAGGCTCTTTATTTAGTTCAACCGTGCTGGCCTCTAACCACTGGACATAAGCCGATTGGCTGTAATGCTCCGCTTCAAGTTCAAAATAGAGTTTTGGGAAGTACTCAGCATCCTTTTGCTTGTAGCACTCAATCTCGCCTTTGCCATCGGCGTTCATCCTAACTTGGATAATCGTATCCATTGCCCCATGCAATGCCGACGATCCCCGGTAACTATTCCCGGCCTTGGTACTGTGGTGAACAAGTAGCACGGTTGCCCCTAATCCCTCAACTATCTGCTTTGCCGCTGCAAGAATTAAACCCGCGTCCTTGGCGTGGTTCTCATCGGCTCCCCTGGTGGCGGCGTGAAGCGTGTCGATAACGACAAGATCGGGCCGTTCGGCTTGCTCCGCTAACTCGACAACAAAAGTGCTGACAAATTCAGCCGATTTATCATCGAACAACTGAGGGACGTTGCAATAGACTTGCAGCGCTAAACTATCCGGTTTAACCTGGTGCTTGTTGATAGCTGCCATAAAGCGATTTCTAAGACCGCTTACACCTTCACCCGCGCAATAGGCCACTTTAAGCGGTTTTGTGACTTCAAACTTACCGGCGTATGGCATCCCGGCGGCTCCGCTGACAATCAAATCGATAGCTGCGAACGTCTTACCCTTGCCGCTTTCACCAAAAATCATTACCAAGTCACTAGCGCCGATAAAATCACCCCATAGCCATTGTTTAGATGGTAGGTTAAACAGTTCGGTTAAACTAAGCGGTTTGAATATAGGTTCATACTCTTCACATTCCGGCGTGGGTTCAACTGCTAAATATTTAGCAGTTGTTTTTACATCGTTCATATTTTGCTCTTGTACTAATTCTTTTGCAGCGTCGGAGAAATTACCGCCGTGTTCAAGTATCGAATAGATTGCAAATGGCATGTATGCGGTTTCCGGCTCGAATGGAGAAGCATTAGAGCTAAAAACATAGAGTGTATCTTTGCCGACATAACCGAATGTAGCACTTACCCCTCTTTTCTTGCCGGGTCGGGTGAGATATTTAACCTCATCGCGTGAGTAAAATTCCTGCCAGCCGTTTTGTAAAAGCAGAGCGTAAGCAGCTTTACCACCTTTTTCGTTGAAGATATCGCCCGGCCTGGGGCCGCTGCCGTTCGTGTGTCCGTTCAGGTTCACAGTCTCAACAGTCTTTTTAGGCGCTCTACTGAAAGCGCGGGCGCAATCCAGCAAAAGCCGCCGCTCTTCCGGCGTTATCGTTGGTAGGTTGAGCCAGTCGCCTTGTATCACCTTGTAACCGGGCGATGGAGCGATCATAAACTGCCCGCCTTTACCCCTGGTTTCAATGAGCGTTACCTCTCGTTTTTTAGGCTCTTGATGCTTCTCTTCATCGGTTGGCGGTCGTGTGGCTAGCTTCTGATTGCCTTCAATCTCATCACACTTCCATACCACGTGATAACCGCCGCTGGGCGTTGTCTCGACTAGCAATCTATCCACTATCCCTGGTGCCATTTTTTGCACCAGTCCGCACCAGTCATAAAAAAGCGTTTCGGCGCTGGGATTGCCTTTGTTGTCAAAGTCTAGCCCCTCTTGATGCCTAACGCCTATGGCATATTTGCCGCTTGATATCGCGTCCTTTAGTTCCTGGTCGGTAAAAGTCCGCTTTTGCCAACCATCGAAGTTATAAGGGTATTTTTCCGTAATGTGATCGGGAATGACATCAAAACCAGCTTGCTTAAGCTCTAGTGCTGTTTTTACAAGACTCACTTCTCAGTCTCCGCTATCATCGCCGTGATAAGCTCGCTGGCCTGTCGCTTCGTGAGCCGGTCAATGGGGTAATATTTAGGCAAGCCAATTTTCACCTTACATCTTTGTAAGGCTTCTTTCTTATGCTTGTCGATAAGGTTTACAAGATAGGTGTTTTGGTTTGGGGTTATAGGCTCATTTTTCATCACTCACCATCCCATCCCGGCCAAACACGATCATCGTGGGCCGAAACATAGGCCACTAACTTAGCGCCGTGCAGTTTAATCGCTGCGGCCAAATCATCCGGTATATCAGCCGGTTCGACAATGAGCGCGTTGTCACCATCGACGTGTAACCGCGCTCCGATTCGGGCGATATAGCCCAGCGTTTCTGGCAACGTGAATCGATTCTGATATTGCGGCTTAGCCAAATCGGTTAGTGCCTGGTTAGTGTCCATCCAATCGGCTAACAATAGTCCGTTGTCGTTACCGGCGGCGGTTGCGGCTTTAATCGCCTGTTCGATTGCCTCTAGCCGGTCGGATAGTTCACGGCGGCGGCTTGCGTGGTTGTTTAATTGCGGGAATTGTTTTTGAGCGCGTATTGTGGTATCATAAAGGTCAAGAATTAACCCGCTGTCAATTTTATCCCGTTGTTTTGTTGTTGCCGCCCGTGCCGCCGGGCGGTTTTGTTTTTGGCTCATCTCCGGCCCTCCGTTTGTCCAGACCGGCGGCGGCGTGTAGAATCGGCGTGCTGTCGGCCTTTTTGGTTGATGGTGTTGGCCGTCGAGTCGTGTGACTTTGGCGAGTGTGGCGACTCGGCGGTTTCCCTCATTCGTTCGATTTGACGCTCTAGCAGAATACGAGCGATTTCAACTGCGGGGTTCATTTTGCGCTTCCCCTTCTATTGCTGGCAATCCGGCTTCAATCGCCCGATTCAATACCATATTAACCGATTGGCCTGTTTGTTCGGCTAATTCCCCCGCCCGTTTGAGAAGGTGAATCCGGCAACGTAACGAGCGAACGGCGCTCGATTTATGCGGGTCGGTTGATACAAAAACATCGTGAAAAATCATAAAAACCTCCATTAGAATTTTAGTTCTATA
>JAGRBY010000824.1 GCA_020433835.1 Anaerolineae bacterium
GCTGGTAGACTACCAGTTTGATAGGTGGCGTGTGTAAGCGCAGCGATGTGTTGAGCTAAGCCATACTAATGGCCAAAGGCTTAATTTTTACAACGTAAACATCTTTGTCCGAACTGACCCGTTCTATCTAGTTTTTAGGGTATTACTACTATACATTTTTATAATTGTCGTAAATCATGTGAATGAAAGTCTTCTTGGTGATTTTAGCGACGGGGACACACCCGGATCCATCCCGAACCCGGCAGTTAAGCCCGTCAGCGCTGATGGTACTTGAGGGGCGACCCTCTGGGAGAGTAAGCCATCGCCAGGAGGGCTTTTTTTTATTCCCTTGCTGTATTAGTAACCCTATGTTACAATCTACAAAATATTCTGTACCGATGCAGGCTTACAGCGACCATCTACAAAGAATCTTGTTTGTTGGATTTTTAGTGTTTTTTTGGAGCTATTTTGATAGAACCTGATAGTACAGCATTCCTTGTTGTTCTCTTGCTTTTTTTTCACGCAGTTGTTGCGGCAGCCAAAGAAGCTATCGCTTTTACTCGTAAGTCTCGTAGGTTGCAGTTAATAGAAGAAGGAAAATACTCGGCTCAGATTGTTGAGCGTTTGGCTGAAAATATCGCTCTTCTTTTAACAACGGAGCAGTTTGCTCTCAAACTGCTAGAAGCTTGTATTGTCTTTTTGACAATATTTGCTTTTACCGAACCCCTCGCCCAATTCATTTCCATTGACAATTTGTTAGCGGCGTTTATTGTTACGCTTATTACAGTGTTGGTTATTCTGCTTTTTGGTGAACTTATTCCAAAAGAGATTGCACGTAGCTACGCTGAACCTATTGCTTTATTCGCTAGCTATTTTATGAATGGTATTTCTTTTCTGGCTGCACCATTAGCTAAGTTTGTTACCAAATTATGCCGGCTTTTAACTGGTCGCTGGGCTGAAACAGAAGAATTTGCCATTGCCTCTATTACTGAAGAGGATCTTCGTAGTTATGTGGATGCTAGTGAAGAAGAAGGTGTTCTCAAAGAAGAAGAGAAAGAAATGATTTACTCTATCTTCGATTTGGGTGATACACTGGCCCGTGAGGTAATGGTACCTCGCATTGATATTGTAGCAGTTGAAGCCGATGCCTCGGTTAACTCGGCTATGGATACTATTTTGCACGCGGGACATTCGCGTGTTCCTGTATATGAAGATACTATCGATAATATTATCGGGATCCTTTATGTGAAAGATATGTTAATCCATTGGTTAAAGCAGGGTGAACCCGCTTCAATTCGTGGTTTGGAGCGTAATGTTTATTACGTGCCCGAGACAAAGCCGGTTACTGATTTATTACGAGAGCTTCAAACTAAGAAAGTTCATATTGCGATTGTTGTTGATGAATATGGCGGTACAGCTGGTTTAGTGACCATAGAAGACATTCTAGAAGAGATCGTCGGTGAAATTCAGGATGAACATGACGCCGACGAATTTTTTATGCAGTATATTTCTGATGATGAGTACATATTTAGTGCTCGGATGGATTTAGACGATATAAACGATATTATGTCGATGGATCTCCCGACTGATGAGAATGATACATTGGGTGGGCTTATTTATGGAGCGTTAGGACACATTCCTAAAGAGGGTGAAGTCTTAGACGGCTCCTCTTTTGGAGTGTCCAATTTGGTGTTGACAGTGCTCGATGTTGATGGTCGTCGTATTAAAACGGCGAGGGTTAAACGGGTTAGAGAGGAAACTCAACCTCAGGATAGTGTTGAGACGGCAAAGGATAAGAATAGTTCTGCTTCTACTCTAGTAAGTAATGCACCTAATACTGCTAGTTGATTTTGGTAAGTAAGTTATGACAGACTTAAATTCGGTTTCTGCCCCTAATCACCAATGGGAAACGCTGTTAACTCAGGCCATTGCTGCTAGGGAATATTCGTATTCACCTTACTCGAAATATAAGGTTGGGGCAGCACTGCTTACTAAAAGTGGTAAAATTTACACAGGGTGTAACATTGAAAATGTCGGCTACTCAGCCACGGTTTGCGCCGAACGGACAGCTATCTTTAAGGCCGTATCGGAAGGGGAAACGAGTTTTGAAGCAATAGCTGTGGCTACTGAAAATAGTGGTCCGCCTTGCGGTATATGTCGACAAGTTATTCGGGAATTTGCTTCTGAGTTTACCGTAATTGTTGGTGATATTAAAGGGCATTATCAGGTTTTCGTACTATCAGATTTATTGCCCCATAGCTTTGGTCCGGAAGATTTAACATCTTCTTAAACAATGCCGAATTAAATGTAATTGAAGAACATCGGCCAGTGGATATGCTGGCCTTTTTTGTATTCGCAGAAATCAGTTAGAAGTAGTATAATCTTAACTTATTATGAGTAATAATGAACGACTCTATCGGACAGATGCCATAATTTTGCGCCGCACTGATTTTGGTGAGGCTGATCGGCTGTTAACTGTTCTTACCCCCTCGCGCGGCAAAATTAGGTTTTTGGCTAAAGGCGTGCGGAAAATTACTAGCCGTAAAGCAGGTCATATTGAGCTTTTTACGCTGTCTAACCTTCTGGTGGCTCAAGGCCGTACTTGGGATATCATCTCTCAGGCAGAAATTGTGGAAGCCTATCGTCTCCTGCGTGAGGATTTGAAGAAAACAAGCCATGCTTACTATCTGGCTGAATTGGTTGATCGTTTTATTGAAGAGCATGATCCCAATGAACCTTTGTATGAATTACTGGCCCTCTCATTAGCGCATCTCTCCAATACAGATGATCCGTTTCTTATATTACGCTACTTCGAGATGCGATTGCTGAGCTTAACTGGCTTTCAGCCGCAACTTCATTTTTGTGTAGCCAGCCAAGAACCCATCCAACCCGTCGAAAATAACTATTTTCATTTTGTTGATGGAGGCGTACTTAGCCCGGAATACGGGGAAAAACGTCCAAATGCAGAACCCATTTCGTTGGCCGTACTCAAAGTTTTGCGTTTTTTGCAAACAGAACCCTGGGAAAAAGTGGCAAAACTTCAATTATCATCGGCCACCCGTCAGCAGGTTGAGCGGTTACTTATGGGCTATATAACGTTTACATTAGAGCGCCAGCTCAAAAGTGTCGATTTCCTGAGGAAAATACAGCGCGAACTGGGACACTCTTAGAGCTTACTATATCTTAAAATCCGGAGAAAG
>JAGRBY010000825.1 GCA_020433835.1 Anaerolineae bacterium
AATCCATGTCTCCTCGCGAGCGGGAATAAAGGCCGGAGCGATATTGTAACGATTTAACACCGATTTAAAGTTGACGTAAGAGGACCAGATACCGTGAACACCGTGTTCGCCGGGAAACTGCCAGGTTTGGCCGTGGTGCTCAAATTCGACAACGGGGCCATCTTTGAGCCGCCCGCCAATCCAATGGGGATCGGCTTCCAAAATTAGGGGTTTGAGACCGCGCTCAGCCAGGTGAGCAGCCGCCATTAATCCGGCGATACCGCCACCAATGATAAGCGGGCGCGAAGGGGCAGCAAAAGAATGATCAAGATAGGTCACGGTCGGCATCCGTTGAGAAGAGTTACTTCAAGTATACCATTGGAGGAACTATAGTTGAAAGATACCGATTAAATATGGTCATTTTGAAAGCATAGAATAATCTTTAATTCTATACTTACGGCTCTACTAGAATTATCGGCAGATAGACAAAATGATCGAAAGGTGGCACGACCATCGATCCGTACTCATAGGCCCCGATATCAAAGGCAGAACCGGCGGGTCGACTGTTACCGTCGATATCGGTAGGCACATCCGGAAGCGTAATCCCGGCATCGACAGCCGAACCGGTTTCCTTAAGACGATAATCTCCGGCGGCCGCATCGACAAAAATTTCGTTGGCCGTGGCAATAATCGAGTGCGTATCGTAACCGAGTGCCTGCCAGCCGGTTAAATCGAGACCGTTGGTGTTGTCTGCATTGTAACCGTTGGTGTTAAAGCGATTAACAACTATGTTGTAGTCGCTTTCGAAGCCGCTTAAATTTGGCGCGGCGATCAGAATGCTGCCTTTCCAACTGTGGTTGTTGAGCAAAATATTGTTAAAAACCTTGTTACCGGTATCAACGGTATCAGGAATATTAATGGCCCAACGTGCATCGCTGGGCACAATGATGGTATTGTTCAAGATACGGTTATTTTGAGAGCCACTGCCGCCATCGATCTGAAAAATAGAGATACCGCTGGCATGATTGTTATACAGCAGGTTGTTGCGAATAATCGAGTCAGTGACGCCATCCATATTGATCCCCGAGCCACCGCCCGTACCATTTTCATAGATGACGTTGCCCTCGATAAGCGCTTCCGAAATAATTCCATCGCCGCCAATACTGATATCGCCATTCATGTGGATGCCATTGGCATAATTATGATGCAGTCGGCTGTTGCGAATAGTTGGGTAATCGCTGCTGTTGCTGATGTAAATACCGTGTTCATCTTGCGCGCCGTATGACTCGATATTTTCGATCAGCGTGTAATCGCTAAAATCGGTAAAAACACCCCATCGAACATTATCGGCAAAAGTACAGTCGCGAATAGTTACGTGATCGGAGAGCGAGATACGCAAACCGGCCCGATCGGCATGCTGAATGGTTAGCCCTTCAACAGTGATATAGTCGGCTTCGGTAATGAAGAAAGCATCATTTTTACTGCCGCTGCCTTCAATAATAACGCCAGAACCCTTGGCTTTGAAGGTGATGATACCGGTTTCGGTGCCTGAAATATCTACCGTAATACCACCGCTATACGTGCCCGGATTGATGAGCACGGTGTCACCGGGGCTAACCTGGTTGGCAGCGTACTGAATTGTTTGCCAGGGTTTAGCGGCGCTTCCATCGCCGGTTGTGTTAGAGCCGTTGTTGACATCAACATAAAAGGTGTCTCCCTGAGCCAGCGTGGTTTGAACCATAGCCAGCAGTAAAAATAGGTAACTAACCACTGCAATTGTTATGCGCGTTTTAAATTTCATCGGATTCTCCTTTGAGAATAAAGTTGTAGGGCAAATTTAAGTTTGTTCTACAACGATTTTCATTCCCGGTGTCGTCTCAACTTTTTTGTTGATGTCATTCAGTCGGGATTGCCCTAAAAAAATGGTATTCACATTGTCAGGAAGTGGATAAGGGAAAGCGAGGTTTCTACAGTCAGTATAAAGATAAGATAAAAACCGATAAAGCGTATTAAATTCTCATACCGGCAGAAAAGCAGGTAGAAAGTACGTGAATCACACATTAAACTTTTTCGATGCCACTGATCCGGATAGGGTGGTAAACACCGGGTTCAGCGAATACAAAAAAGGCAGACCGGGGTCTGCCTCCATGTCAACCAATCTGCGGTTGTATTCTGCTTTTAGGCGTTAAAACTACGCGACTTCGGGAAATTCAAGCATCGCAAATATTGCGCCTTGCGGGTCTTGAAGCATACTAAAGCGGCCAATGTTAGGAATATCTGTAGGAGGAACCATAACGCTACCGCCCAACGACTGAACCCGCTCAACACTTTCATCACAACTTTCTACCGTAAAGTAAACCGTCCAATTCGAGGGCATATCGCCCCACTCCTCGCTCATTTGCATCATACCGCCGTTATAGCGACCGTCATTGAGAAAACTTGAGTAAACAAACCCTCCCGGCATCTCCTGCGATTCAACCTGCCAGTCGAACAGTTGTGTATAAAAATCGGTTGCCTTTTTTACATCTTTGGTAGCGAGTTCGTTCCAGCAGAAAGCACCGGGTTCGTTCGCCAGAACTGCACCAAAATGATCCTTCGGCTGCCAAGCCGCCACCTGCGCGCCGGTAGGGTCTTGAAACATCACCATTCGGCCCGACTCCATAACATCAAACGGTCCGGCCAAAATCTCTGCTCCCAACGAGGCTGCTTTTTCGGCGGTATCATCGGCGCTCGTAACCGATACATACGACATCCAATGAGGCGGGACACCGGCCGCTTGCTGCTCTTTGCCCATGGGATAAAGGGCCGCTACATCTTTGCCGCGTACCTGAAACATCGTATAAGTCGATCCGTCGGGGATGGGCATTTCAACAATACGCCACCCAAACAGTTCTGTGTAAAACCGCTTTGCGGCCTCAGCATCAGGTGTTGAGAGATCGACCCAACAAAAAGTACCCGGTTTATATTCGGTAAATTCAGCCATTGTTACGCTCCTATAGGCTTACAAAAATTTACTATAATAGTTACAGAGTGGGTTGGTAGAGAAGGTTAGTAGATAGTAGAGGTGACAACAGAACTATTATAGAACATTTGTGCTTATTTGTCAAGCAATGATGAATTTAGCCGAAAATTTAAGTTATCCATTGCTATCATAGCAAAAGTGTGATACTATGAAGCCACGGCTTGTCAT
>JAGRBY010000826.1 GCA_020433835.1 Anaerolineae bacterium
CGATGTAGACACCGCCAAAGCCTTTGGAGACAGACTGAATACGGAAGAGTTTGCGGCAATAGCCAAAAGGAGCAGGCATCCATCTGGATACCCTGGAAATGTGGTTATTGGAGGACGTCGAGTAAACCCTAATCAGGGTTCGACGGGTTATTCACAGCACGGCTAGTGCTGGTCGGTTTGAGTATTAAGTTAGTTGAGAAGAGCGAAAAAGAGTAACTCTGTCGAGGGTGATTGTTGGTTTATTGTACCAAAAGTCCAATTAAAATGACAAGCAATTGAGGCTAGTTTTAATCTGTCCAGTTGTTATTGGGTCAAGGAACAAGTCCCAAGCCAGAAATTAAAACGCAAGGAAAGCAAAAGACGCAAAACGTTTTTACCCTTTTTCTTTTGCGTCTCTTGCGTCTGTAGCGACTTTTGCATTACATTCTTTTTGGCTGTTGTAGGTGGTTGGATTGCGGAGCGAAACTCGACGTGTAACGGGTGCAGGCGCTAGCCCGGCACAGAGGCGCGGTTACGGATAAACTCACATAAACAATAGCATGGTAGAGGTTTCGCTGACGTGGCCGAGGTATTGCTCGCCATAGGTGCAGAAGCCGACCGTGGGGATATCGGCAAAGATGCCGGCGTATTCTTCCATTTGCCCATGCTCTTCCAAGACAACGGTGCGGGCCAGGCAGTGGAAGTGGATCAAGCCGGAAATCTGTTGCAGTTCTGCCTTTTTGGTCTGGATGAGCGAGCGGGTATCTTCGATGATGTTTGTCGCTTCCAGCAAACTCAGCTCCATCCCTTCCTTAATTTGGCAGAAAAACATCATGGCGTCATCCTGAATGCCGCCGGGGGCGCGCACGTAAGGTTCGTCTCCGACCATCAAACCCAGCGGTTGGCCGAAAAACTTGTTGCCGGCTTCTTCAACCGGCAGCCCCACGGCCTGGGCGTAGACTTTGCTGGCCGGCTGTCCGTCAAATTCATAGACAATCCGCTCGGCTTCGTTTACGCGGGTCGCTTTGAAAACCTTGTCCAGGGCGCGGAAGCTCTGGGTTTTAATGACTTCAAAGTTAACTTTGGGTTTGAGCAGGGCTAATACGGCGGCGTTGGTGTAGGCTTCTCCGTTGGCAAAAACGTAGGTGGCTTTCATCTTCAAATCATCTCCGGCCGAGCCACCCACAAAGAGCACATCGGTCAGATCGCCTATTTTGTCCATGACCTTTTCCTCAGAGAGACTTAAGCCGTCGATGAGAACCAGGCCAACATAGGCTTTAACATCAAGGTCGATCATTTTTTGGCCGGTATGCTGTTCAAAGTCGGCAAATACCTGCGGCACCTGATTTTCGGTGCTGAGGTTCTGCACCACTCCAACCACGACATCGTCCAGGGCATCGGCATCAAAGGCCATCGCCACCACGGAGTTTTTGAGCATTTTTTCGTTTGCGATTTCGCCGGCGGTGGTGCAGCCCATAATAACGGCTGTGGGAAAATGCGCTTGCATGGCCGCTCCCAGAGCAGCCGGTTCGAAGTTTGACGAGGCAAAAAAGAGAATGAACTTGGCTGAAACATCTGATAATTGGGCGGCCAGCTCGGCGGCGTTTTCTGCCGGGGATGTTTTTACGGAATATACGGGTTTGATGGACAGAGGCTCTGCTTGAAGGGGCACACCCAGTTGTTGGGCTATCACTCTTACATCTCTGATAATCTGGGGGTTATCGGGAGAACTATTATGGTAGTTATCGGGGTTGATGCCCTTTAGGATTAATTTGGTCTTGGTGGTGAGTGCTAAAAAGTAATCGCCTCGAGATCGGGTCTCGATGATTTGATCCAACATTTTTTTGATCTGGCCGGCCATCTAGATGTCTCCATTGCCGTTGAAAAATGGTGATAATACCCAAGAGCTGCTTTTGGGTATCATGTTGCTTATGTGGGCAGTCCCGTGCCTGTGCGTAAAGCAGGTTATTACAAAAGAACGGGTAAATAGTCCAGACAATATGGTAACACAACCCCTATAATTTTTCAATAGTACCGCAAACCAAATCAAAACCCGTCCTACGTCCTACTTTTCTCGTCTGTAGCGACTTTAGTGTTACATTCTTTTTGGCTGCCGAAGGTGGTCGGATTGAGGGGTGAAAAACCGCCGAGTTAGTTGTGAGGCAAGCGTTTAAGGTAGTAGCTCAAAATAAGAAGTATGCCGAGGACGAATAATTGTAAAATCGCGACGATCCAGTCGCGGAAGTCGGGCGGCACGCAGAGGTGAACCTCCTGACCGAGGGTTTTTAGTTGCAGCGCCAGCGCCACCAGCGGTTGGACATCGCCACGTGAGCCGATGGTTGATAGCAATACGCGCATTCTTATTCTCCTTGAGAAGCTGTACACAAAATGGGAGTCTAAAGAATGGTCCACAGATAAACACAGATTTTCACAGATACTATCAAAATTTAGATAAAATATGAGTTACGCAGTTGGGCGTATTCAGCAAGGTGACAGTCACTTATTCATGAGAAATGAGCGTCCGTTTGGCCCACATAGCTTGATTTAGTGCATCGAAGTGACCGTCACCTTGTGAAGTGCGTAACTCCTATAAAAATCTGTGAATATCAGTGTAAATCTGTGGACAAATCTGTGAACGCTGACTTTTCAAACAGCTTCTCAAACGGTGATATTGCCGATCAATTGAAAGAACGACGGAACTCCAAAGGCGAAAGGTTGGTTTTGGTCTTGAATAGTTTGCTGAAGGACTGGGAATGTTGAAAGCCTAAGTCGTAGGCGATTTCACTGATCGATAAATCGGTTGTCGATAGCTTTTCCTTGGCCTTTTCAATCAGCTTGTCGTGGATGTGTTGTTGCGTACTTTGGCCGGTTAAGACTTTAAGCAATCCGCTTAAGTAGTTGGGTGATACGCTCAACGCATCGGCAATGTATTGAACCGAGGGGATGCCTCTTTCTAGTAGATCATCGCTGTTGAAGTAGTCGGTCAGAATTTCCTCTAGACGGCTCAAGATTTGGTGGTTGGTGATTTTTCGGGTGATGAATTGACGCTGATAAAACCTTTCCGAATAGGTAAGCAGCAGTTCAAGCTGAGCGATGATGATGTCCTGGCTGAACTTATCGATGTTGGCCTGATATTCTTGCTGAATGTTGTGGATGATGCCGTTAAGGGTTGCTTCTTCCTTATCCGA
>JAGRBY010000827.1 GCA_020433835.1 Anaerolineae bacterium
AGTTGGGGTACGCTCCAACCTGACACCAGAATCAGGCGGCTCTTGTAAGCTTTTGTCTAAAAATGATTTAGAGTCCTTAGCGTACGATTTTGTCCGAATCGTGAGCAGACCCCATCCTGATCAAACCTCTTCGAAGATCCTCTGTTTGCACCCTGGAATGGTTCATACAATGATGCCATTTTATAAGTTACTAGCCGGGGGAACCTTCCAAAAATATTTAATATATTCTATTTGTTTATAGAGATCAGGGTACATACTGCCTGTATTAAATCCCATTCGATCTAGTTCTTTGCGAATCTGATCTTTTTGATTAAATGGAATTTTTGCTGTTTCTATTGCTCTTTTTCCGTCTCTAGCATAATTACACCATTCGTCTAGGTGGATTGGTTTGGGCTGTCTGCATCCTCTATCATTATTATTTCTATCATATTTTTCCTTTCTACGTTGTTTATCTGGTAAAAAGCTCCCACCTGATAAAGTATACATACCGTATTGTGCGGAGATTCGGATATGTTTTCTTTCTGGAAAAATAGCCACAGGTTTTTGAAGAGAAAATAAAAAAGAGAATAGCCATAATTTCGCTGTTTCATCATTAGATATTGATTGATAATCATATTGATCTTTTAACCACATTGGCATGTGATTATAAAGTCTTCTGAGTTGTTTTATAAGATCTTTTTGTTTTTCAATGGATGAGCATTTAAGGAAATCGATAGAACTTATATCATTATAATTAATATTATTATTGAATAATATATCAATCTTTTTGTCGGGATCAGAAATTCTATCTAAAAATGTTTCAATTGAATTTATATCTTTTTCCCAAATAAATGACGTTATCTGTATGACTTTCTCCCAGAAGTCACTTGAAAAACCAATATTTAATGCTGCTGCCCTTACAGGGTAACTAGAGAAGAGTTCATCGAGATAAGCAGTTTGAGATAACTCACTACGGATTACCGCATGAAACGATTCTGGTCCATAAACAAGGTGATGCTTATCTTGTCTTTGATAGTGTAGAAACTCCGTACTAGGGCATAGTCTTCTTGCATCTAACATAAATATTTTTGCGTCCAATTTTTTTTCTTCTTCTTTATCTGCTGTTTTTGCTGAATAGATGTTTCCATCTTCTACTGAAAACCATAAAGCGATAAGAATATTTTCTGTCCAATCAAGTAATCGGCAAGGTAAATCGTAGTGCTTCAACAAAGATAATAAATCTAATGTTGAATGGCAATTATCTCGATAATTTGGGAACCTCCTTAGCAAATGAACCATCATGCCTGCTTCTTCATATATCATTTCATCATCAGTCATTCTAAATATTGATGGTTCAAGTTTATATTCTTCTGATTTATGACCACGATACCATATATGTATTGGTATTTGGTCATGGTTTCTTTCTTCTCTTATTTCCCAACCTTTATATATTTCTTTTGACCATTTAATAGCGTCGTATACATTATTAATTTCTTTCATGCTAAAAATCCTAAGTTTAATTTATTAGCTTTAAATCGCATGGTATTTTTCTCAATGTAACCCTTGCGTGAGATCCTGGAAAGTCTCTAGCGGCCCCTTTCCCGAGCATACTTGTTGCGACAGAACGCTACGAATGCCGCATCAGGGTTTTTGGGTATGCCTATCTTAGCGATCCATTCGCGCCATTGCCGTTCCAGTTCGTACACATCCCACCGGGGCGCGGCCTCTTTCGCCCTTTCATAGGTGGCGGTTCGCAAGTGTGGCCCGTCCTGTCTTTCGTAAATTGGTAAGGAAATAAGGAGTGGTTCAGACGCAGGTGGGTTCTTGAGTTTGGGAAGCGCGGACGGTAGCAATTGCGCCACGTGCGGCTTGCTGGGCTTGAGGAGCAGGCTCTTTTCGCCCTCCTCTACGTTTGCCTCTGGATAGATAACGTGAACGGCTCGAAGCTGATGCAAGAACTTCATTTTGAAGTTTCTAAGGCCGTGGGTATTTCTCGCGTAGTCGGCCCCGAACTGCATTTGCAGAGTGGGCCAAGGGACTTCCGTAGGTTTATGTAGATAGGACAGGCGATAGGTCAGCCAACAATAAATATCCAAGGCCAACGGAGACCGCTTGAGGGCTTTCAAGGCCCGTATATCTACTGGAACCGGCCTTTCAACCACTTCCTCAAAAAAATCGGTGCTGAGCGTGACCGTCGATTTCCAAAGCGGGAGTTGAGCAGGATTTTTAGGATTCCACCAGAGTCTATATTCTTTCGCAATAGCGAAACCCGCTCCACCGCTTTTTCCTTCTGTTTCATCATTGTAGCGGCAGGATACCATACAGGAAAACAGCCGTTCTATCTGGTTTTTCAGCCTTGTAATCGTTCCCCATCGGCCCCCTGTAGGAACAAGGTCCAGTTGATCCATGAATGCCGACAAAGATGGCCCAAGTTCCAGAACAGGCGATTTTGTGCGTACTGCTTCTGTGGTAAGCCATGACATAAGAAGGCGAGGAATTGACCCATAGGGTAGGCCTACGTCTGGATGAGCGAGCATGGCTAGACTGAAAGATCCGTTTTTCCGGCTAAAGATCGGATCGAGGCTTTTTCGATGAGGCATGGTGGCTTGCGTGAGGGCACGAGCCATGAAGCCGACGGCCCCCGCCTCTTGGGCCTCTTGCGCTTCAATTGCCAAAGATTCCCGGATCACCTTGTCCAGATCATTACTCATCATGTCTCCCCTTTTACTGCATTGTTACAGGATAGAACAGGTTTCCTTGGGGATGAACAGACTTTGCTGACTTATCCACAGGCAAGAAAGTTATCCACAGAATGAGGCTATTTTGAAGGGTATCTACGCATAAACGGTAGCGCTTTTTAGACGGACCTACGCATAAACGGTAGCGCTTTTACGCATAAACGGTAGCGCTTTGTCGCGAAAAAATTCACTCAATTTTTTGTTTTTAAAAGAGTTTTTCGCCGTTTTTCTGGCCCTCCCTGTAGTACCCTGTATTTATAAAAAAACCCTGTAGTTGGGAAACGCGGTTGGTGGAAAACTCGCCAATCGCGGAAAGTCGCCCCGCGAAAACCCAAAAACCGGTTCGGCAAGGGGGTGAAGGCTGGACCGTTCGGGGTCAACCGGAAACCTTGGTGGAGGCTTGAGCCTCCCGAAAGGCATGCGGGGGGAGGAACTGACCGGTCAGGGGCA
>JAGRBY010000828.1 GCA_020433835.1 Anaerolineae bacterium
GGCAGCACAATTGCGATGCAGTTATTTCTATGGATAGCGATGTTAACCATCACATTCTAGATAAAAAAAGGGCGCACCCATCATTCGGTGCGCCCTTTTTATTTCATAGAAGCAAACTCTAGAAACCTTGCAGTTGGCTAAAATCCGCAACCCCTTTCGTTAAATCGCGAATACCTTGCAGCAAAGCCAATCGATTCCGACGTACGGTTTCATCCTCATCCATGACCATCACACCGTCAAAAAAGGCGTTAATCGGCTCGATGAGAAACTCGCGCAGAGCAGTCACAACCGCTTCTGTTGAAGAGGCCGGCGACAGGCTGGCCCTTGCTTTTTCGTAAGCCGTATATAAAGCCTTTTCAACCGGCTCGGAGAAGGTATTGGGTTGAATTGCATATTTCTCTTCTATATTTCTGACAATTCGAACACAACGGGCATACGCGTTGAGCGTATCGCCCCAATCATCACGCTCAGTGGCCACCGCCAAATCTCTGGCTGAAGCTAAGGCCATCCAGGGGTTATCACCGCGTTCAACCAAAACGGCCTGAACTACATCAAAGGGCAGATTATACTCATCACGCAGTATCCCTTCCAGACGACGTTGAATGAAATCACCTGTCTCACTCAAAGATTGAGCGGTTACCTCAACCGGCATCAAGGCTGCGGCCAATTTTAATCCAGCCGCCATATCAAAACTTGTTTTAGTCTCCAACAAAATTGTGACTAATGACAAAGCATCCCGACGCAAAGCAAACGGGTCAGCCGATCCGGTTGGGGCTTTACCTACCGCAAACAGCCCACACAAACTATCAAGCCGATTAGCTAAATTGAGAGCCAAACCGATCTTACTCAAAGATTCGTGCACCAGCGACGTTTGGGGATAGTATTGCTCTACTATGGCGCTGGCAACGGCTTCTGTTTCACCCGATATTTTGGCATATTCGTAGCCCATAATACCTTGCAAACTGGTCAATTCAACCACCATATGCGTGGCTAAATCGGCTTTGCTTAGATGAGCCGCTCGCTCAACTGCCTGAATTTCACGCGACGATAACTGTAAATGCTCGCCGATTTGGGGCGCAAGAGTCTCCAGCCTTTTACTTTTATCGAGCATCGAACCAAGTTGTTCTTGGAACGTCAGCGTATCAAGCCGAGGCAAAAAGGCCTCCAGGCTTTGTTCAGTATCAGCCTTGAAGAAGAAATCGGCATCAGCATACCGCGCCCGTAAAACACCTTCATTACCGCGACGGACAATATCCAAATGTTCAGTGCCGCCATTTCGCACCGCGATAAAATGAGGAAGCAGCGAATGGCTACCATCGGCTGAATGCTTTACTATCGGGAAATAACGCTGATGCTTGCGCATAACCGTAATTAAAATCGGCTCCGGCAAATCAAGATACTTTTCTTCAAAACTGCCTAAAAATGCCGTCGGCTGCTCAACCAAATGCGTAACTTCCTCTAACAAAGCAGGATTATCTGGCACTTGACCACCAATTTCAGTCGCAATCGCAGTAAGTTGTTTTTTGATTTCGGCCTGCCGGGCTTCAGGGTCGACCATGATTTGAGCATCCGCCATAACCTGTGGATAGGCGGCAGCTGTACCGATTTCTATATCCGGCGAACCATCAGGCCTCAGACCACGTGTAACTCGACCACTCGTTAACCCTGCATACTCAAAGGGGATAACATCCTCGCCCAGTAAGGCCACAAGCCAGCGTATGGGACGGCTGTATGCCGTTTTGCCCACTTCGTCTCCCACTTGGGCCGAAGCCAGCCAGCGCATGGACTTACCAAAGGGAATGGCCCGTATAAAATCGGGTAATCTTTCTGCCAGCACATCAGCAGCAGGTCGCCCTTTCGTGTGGACGTTAGCAACAACGTACTGCCCGCCGTCTATCTCTTGGACTTCGAGGTCAGCTACATCGACCCCTTTACCACGAGCAAAACCCTGTGCCGCTTTCGTAGGATTACCATCAGCATCAAAAGCAATCTTAGCCGAAGGGCCACGGACAACCTCCGATAAATTCTCCTGCTGCGAAGCCAAATCTTTTACTAAAACCGTTAGTCGCCGTGGCGAGCCTAAAATTTGAACATTACGATAAACCAACCTCAAATCGGCCAAAAACTGTGGAACTGCTTTTTCTAAATAAGCCAAAGCATCCGTTACATCGTGCGAAGGCAATTCTTCCGAACCTACTTCAAGCAGAAAAGTTTGAGGCTCCGGCTTAATGGTGGGCATTGGCGCCAAAGAGAGAGTATCTCGTTTCGGCATATATTTCATCAGCGGAAAGTCGAGACCCGCTCGCTGTTCAACAAAGGCCTTTGCTACTTGGTGAGAGAGTCGCCGCATGCGGGCAAAGTAACCAGCTCGCTCTGTTACCCCAATTGCACCACGTGTATCCAGAATATTAAATGTATGAGAGCATTTAAGAACATAGTCATAGGCAGGAATAACCAGCCCTCGTGCCAGGCATCGCTTACATTCTTCTTCATAAAAATTGTAGGCACCGATTAAATCGTCGACATTGGCCTGATTGAAGTTGTATTCGCAGTATTCAATTTCCTGACGTAGTAAGATATCACCGTAGGTTTGAATGCCGTCCCAGTCAATCTTCCAAACGCTGTCGACGTTTTGCAGGTACATTGCGATACGCTCTAACCCGTATGTCAACTCAACCGCCACAGGATCAAGTTGCAGCCCGCCGGCTTGCTGAAAGTAGGTATATTGGCTAATTTCCATACCATCCAACCACACTTCCCAACCCAATCCCCAGGCACCCAAGGCAGGGCTTTCCCAGTTATCCTCAACAAAGCGAATATCATGCTCATCTCGGTTGAGACCAATGGCGTAAAGGCTACCCAAGTACAACTCTTGCGGATTACCGGGATCAGGCTGAATTATAACCTGAAACTGGGTATGCATCTGCATACGATTGGGGTTGTCACCAAAACGACCATCATCAGGCCGGAAAGAAGGTTCAACATAGGCAATATGCCACGGCTCTGGACCTAGCACACGCAAGGTGGTGCCGGGGTTAGCTGTTCCGGCTCCAACGGCTTCGTGCCAGGGTTGCCAAATCAAATAACCTTGATCGGCCCAGTACTTTTGCAGAGTCATAATAATCTGTTGAAAATTAAGGGGTTTGGTCATCTTACGTTTTACAG
>JAGRBY010000829.1 GCA_020433835.1 Anaerolineae bacterium
GGTCTGGTCAGCCCCGACGGCAACGCCAACATCGTCATCCACACCACCGCCGAACAGTGGCCCTGGCATAGCGCCGCCTTGGCGATTCATGTGGCTCGCTTCTTCTCTGTCGTGCTTGGCCTTGGCACCATCTTGACCATCTATGCCCTGGCGCGTCGTCTGTGGCCCAACCATCCTCACCTAGCCCTGGTAGCGATGGCCTTCGTCGCCTTCAATCCCATGTTTCTGTTCATCTCTGCCTCCATTAACAATGATAACCTGATCACTTTGTTGGCCTCTTTAATCCTACTAAATCTCACCACCTTCGCCTCAGCCTCTAAAACAAGACTAAGTGATTTTGTAATGTTAGGCATCCTCACCGGCCTGGCGATGTTAACCAAAGTGAGCGGTTTGGGCCTGCTGGGACTAGTCGGTTTAACGCTACTCATAATGGGCTTCCGGCAGCGACCCTGGTGGTATACGGCGATTTTAGGCAACGGGATAATCGGCGGGCTGGCGCTAGCCATTGCTGGTTGGTGGTACTGGCGCAATTTCCAGCTTTACGGCGATTGGACTGGCACGGAAATGATGGTTAGCATGATGGGCGCTCGGCCCGTGCCGCCGACCGCCGGGCAGTTGCTCAGCGAGGTGCCGGGGTTGATGCGCTCGTTTTGGGGGCTGTTTGGCTACTTTTCCGTACCGCTGCCGGCGTTTCTTTACCTCATTTTCAATGCCGTCCTGCTGCTTGGCTTGGCCGGATTAGCCGTGGCCTTACTCCGACCGGATCGCCGAGCTGCGCTGTTTTCCCCGCAGTTTCGACGAACTTGGCCGATACTGCTTGCTTGGCTGGTGGTGCTTGTGATTGGCTTCGTGCAGTGGACGATGCGCACGCCGGCCACGCAAGGTCGATTACTATTCCCCGCGCTGGCTTCATTAGCGATTTTTTGGACGGTCGGTTGGGCGCTGCTTATTCCGCGTCGATGGCAGTTTGTGCCGATTATCGCGCTGTTTGTAGTCGCTGTGTGGGTGCCGTGGGGTGTGATCGGACCGGCCTATGCTAAACCCACGCTGCTCACTGAACTGCCTGCCTCAACCCAACCACTTGATGAGACCTGGGGCGAGTCGATTCACCTGTTGGCTTACGAAACCGATATCGAAACCATCCGTCCCGGCGAAAACTTGCCGCTGACGCTTTTCTGGCGCGGTGATTCAGCCATCGACACCGACTATACTGTCTTCGTCCATCTGTTGGATGAGAATGACCTGGTCATCGCCCAACGCAATGTGTTCCACGGCCCCGGCGTCTATCCGACCAGCCAATGGCCGCCGGGAGTAACATTGGTCGACACCTATATTTTGCGGTTACCACGCACCACGCTTGCGCCGAAGCAGGCGCGGTTTGAGGTGGGGCTGTATGACCATACAACCGGCGTTCGTCTCCTAAACTCACAAGGCAGCGACAACATCCGCTTTGGTCAGGTTTCGATTGAGCCGCAGTCGGGTGACCTCCCCAATCCGCAAGAGCTTGTTTTTGAAGATGGTATTGTCTTATCAGGCTACACTCTTGATACCCAACAGGCCAAACCCGGTGATACCCTGACCCTGACGCTGTATTGGCAAGCCCGTCGGATACCCTCCGCTAATTACAAAATCTTTGTCCATCTCACCGGTGACGGCGATCAACGCGCCGCCCAACACGACAGCGAACCGCAGAATGGCGCGGCTTCGACCTCGACCTGGCAGCCCGGCCAAATTATCATCGACAGCCATCCTCTTGCCATCGCCCCCGATGCTCTGCCGGGAGTCTACCATATAGTTGTGGGGCTGTACCATGGCGATACCGGCCAGCGCTTGCGCCTGGTAGAGAATGACGGCGCATCTGTTCAGGCCGACTCGGTAACATTAGGCGGCGTGCGGGTTATCACGGAGTGATTTCAGATCGTTTCTTGCATTCCAGGTCATCATGACACACAATATTAAGGTAGTCACGAATTGCACGAAATTTCACGAATTTTGTGATTCGGGGCAAATATTTTGGAGGACGTGGAGATTCATAGGACAATGCTAAAACCAATAGATTTTTTTGATCTTACCTCTTTTAAACACGCCGAGCTATTTCAAAATCTAGAGTACGTTTGGGAGGGATTGCACAGCCTCAATGCTTATCTCGGCCGTATTTTCGAAGATCAGCGGCTTTCCATTGAAGGGGAGGTGGCCTCCAGCGCCAGACTCATCGGCGATAATATTGTGATTGGGCCGGGAACCGTTGTTGAAGAGGGGGCCTGCATTTTCGGGCCGACGTATATCGGACGCAATTGTCACATTCGGCATGGAGCCTACATTCGCGGCCAGGTTATTATGGGCGATGGTTGCATCCTCGGCCACGCTAGCGAGATCAAACATTCGATCATGCTCAATGATGCCGGTGCGCCTCACTTTTCATACGTGGGTGATAGTATTTTAGGCGCGGGTGTCAATTTAGGAGCCGGAACAAAGCTCTCTAACTTGACTCTGGTCAGCGAGAAGGACTCACTTACCGGCAAACGTCCCACCTTACAGATTACTGTCGATGGCGTAACCTACGACACTGGCCTGACCAAAATGGGCGCGATTATGGGTGATAACGCTCAAAGCGGCTGCAACGCCGTTCTCAACCCCGGCTGTTTGGTTGCGCCGCGAACGTTGGTCTATTCCAACGTCTCCCTGCGCAAGGGCTACTACCCCCCCGACAGCATCGTCAAACTGCGCCAGTCCGTTGAGGTTGTATCGCGACAGTAAAAAAAGCCTGGAGCTTTCAAAAGCCTCCAGGCTATCCAACACGATGGTGATAGAAGAGATAAAGAGATAAGGAAACGATCACATATCAATCTCCTTATCTCCAATCTCCTAATCACCAGTCTCCAATCTCTCCCCTACCCAAAACTCGGCAGACCGGCTAGAGCCATCGCCACTTCTTCCTCAGGATATTCATACGCTTCGAGGACACCGGCTTGATAGTCGATATAAGCCTGCATATCGAAATGGCCGTGACCGCTCAGGTTGAATAAGATGGTCTCGCTTTTGCCTTCTTCTTTGCAGCGCAAAGCTTCCTTAATGGCACCGGCGACAGCGTGATTGGTTTCCGGTGCGGGAATGATCCCCTCGGCGCGGGTAAACTGTACCCCGGCCGCAAACGTTTCGAGCT
>JAGRBY010000082.1 GCA_020433835.1 Anaerolineae bacterium
AACAGCACATCTTTTCGCTGGTCAAACAAGGCCGATGTATCGGTGACGGTTTTGTTATAGCGGCGCACCGAGGCCGCAATTTTGCTGCTGTCGCCTTCATCGATAGCCGCTTGGATGCTGTCGATAGCTTCACCAATCTCGTCGGCTTTGGTGAGCAGAGCATAGTCAAATTCGTACAGGGTATCCAGTTCATCTTCTTTAACTTTGATAGTGTCAAAGAGACCGGCATAGCCTTGCGCTGCGGTTTTTACTTTGTCGATGAGCGTTTGCAGCCGCATATTGGCCTGGCCCATATCATCCAACTGGGAGATGGCGGGGCCGAGCAGCATTTGGCCGGTTACATCTTCGGCCGCGCTCAGTTGGGCGCTAAATTGCTGGGCAATGTGGTTACGCAGCAGCGTGTCAGCTTCGCGGCGTTCTTCTTTTTGTTTATAGCCCTTATACAGCGGGAGTTTACCGGCAATACGCTCCAGCCAGTTCTTACCATCGGAGATGGTTTGCCTTATATCGACCATAAAAGTTCTCCTTTGAGAAATAAAATGTAAGTTAGTGCGATTCTTAGTAAAGCAAATGGTCAAACATCGAGTAAAGACGGAGAGGGTTTGTCCTTTGTCGGTTACGCATGGGTTAAAAACGGTTGTTTGCAAATACGTATAGTTGATTATAGCGGATTTTGGAGCAAATGAAAATGTGCAATAATTGGGCAGTTATGCCCATGCTATAAGAGCTATAAGATTGGTTCAGTTTACTTACCAAAGTTGTATAGCCATCAATGTGTCTGCCTATTCAAGCGACTTCATCGACCAAAATGAAAACTGAACCAATCTCTGGGGCTTATTTTCATTCTGGGCAGGAATTGAGTAAAATTGATAGCGTAGAAGCTCTTGACCATTCCTCCTCTTGACCATTTCGACAAACATACCCTGAGCTTAATTTCAATACATCTTACACTGAGGTAACTATGCGTTTTTCCCGACTGTTTGGTCGCACCCTGCGAGAAGACCCTACCGAAGCAGAAATTATCAGCCACCAGCTGTTGCAGCGTGGTGGGTTTATTAAGCCGCTGGCTTCCGGTATCTACACCCAAATGCCGCTGGGCTGGCGGGTATCGAAAAAAATTATGAATATCTTCCGACACGAAATGGATGCCCTGGGCTGCCAAGAAATGGCGATGCCGGTCATCAATCCGGCTGAAATTTGGCAGCAAACCGGCCGCTGGGAAAGCGTCGGCTCGGCACTGGTGCGCTACAAAGACCGCAACGAGCGCGATATGTGTTTGGCGATGACTCACGAAGAGGCGCTGTCGGACATTCTGAAGACCGAGCTGGAGTCGTACAAGCAGCTGCCGATTCTGTGCTACCACATGCAAACCAAGGTACGCGACGAGCCGCGTCCGCGTGGGGGGTTAATCCGCGTGCGGGAATTTATTATGAAGGATGCCTACTCGGTGCATACCGACCAGGCCGATATTGACGCATTTTATCCTGATATGGTGCAGGCCTACCGCAACATCTTCACCACCTGCGAAGTGGATACGGTGGAGGTTGAAGCCGACTCGGGCATGATGGGCGGCAGCGACTCACACGAATTTATGGTGATGAGCCAGAGCGGCGAAGATACCATCTTCATCAGCAGCGATGGAGCTTATGCCGCCAACGCCGAGCGTGCCGTTTTCGACAAAGGCACGCCGCCGGATGAAGAGCCTGGCCAGCTTGAGGAAGTTTACACACCCAACTGCAAAACTATCGCTGAGGTGGCTAACTTCTTGGGCGTACCGCAAACGCGCACGGTTAAGGCTGTCTTCTACATTGCCGACAATGAAAAAGAGGATTTCATTTTTGTCGTCATTCGCGGCGACCTGCAGGGGAACGAAGTCAAGCTAAGCAACGCGCTGGGCGGCATCAACTTCCGGGACGCGACCGAAGAGGAAATCGAGGCCGTGGGAGCTGTGCCGGGTTATGCTTCGCCGCTGGGATTATCGAAAGATTTAGGCAACGGGCGCAAGCTGATTATTGTGGCCGATGACTCGGCGGTGAACTTTCCGAACCTGGTTAGCGGCGCTAACAAAAGCGAATACCACCTCAAAAACACCAACGCCAACCGCGATTACCAGCCGGACATCGTCACCGATATTGCTCTGGCCCAAAACGGCGACAAATGCATCGACAGCGATGCCACGCTGCAACTGCATCGCGGCATCGAGGTGGGACACTGCTTCAAGCTCGGCACGCGCTACAGTAAGCCGGTCGGCCTGAAATATCTGGATGAAAACGGCAAGGCCCAAACGCCGATTATGGGCAGCTACGGTATCGGTGTAGGGCGATTGATGGCCGCCGTGGTCGAGCAGCACCACGATGACAACGGCATCATCTGGCCGGAGTCGATTGCGCCGTTCGATGTGCATCTGGTCTCGCTGGCCAAACGGCCTGATGACGAGGTCGGCCAGCAGGGCGAAGCGCTCTATCAACAATTACAGCGGTCTGGTTTCGATGTCTTGTACGACGACCGCAAAGAAAGCCCCGGTGTAAAATTCTCCGATGCCGATCTCATTGGCATTCCGTGGCGGATCACCATCAGCGCCCGCAGCCTAAAAAATGGCGGCGTTGAAGTGAAACAGCGCCGCGAACCAAATGCGGAGATTATGACCCCGGATGCGGTCACCGCGTTTTTAATGAACAAGAGGAAATAAAGAGGAGAAGGGCGGAGAGGAAAGCGTTAGAGATTAGGAGATTAGAGATTAGAGATTAGAGATTAGAGATTAGAGATTAGAAATTAACCGACGTGTGCCCTTAATGACCTCTGGTATCGGTTAATCTCCTAATCTCCAGTATCCTAATCTCCAGTATCCTAGTCTCCAGTCTCTAGTCTCCAATCCCCCTTTCCCTCATCCCCCCAACAACCATCTATGCTCAAAGCAATCCTAACAACTGAACAGGAAGAGTTACTCAAACGCGAACGCCAGTGGCTGACCGATTTACTCGTAATGCTGGCTAAACTAAGTGCAACCAAAGAAGACCAGAGCACATTGAGCCGCTCGATCCAGCAGCTCGATGAGTTGTTCTTGTTGGTCATCGTGGGTGAGTTCAATGCCGGTAAAAGCGCCTTTATCAACGCGCTTTTGGGCCAAACCGTTCTCAAAGAAGGGGTCACACCGACCACAGCCGAGATCAACATCCTTCGCTACGGTGAGACTAGCCGGGTGGAGGTTAAAGGGGCCGACCTGCGCATCTTCTTTGAGCCGGTTGATATTTTGCGGCAGATCAACATTGTCGATACGCCGGGCACCAACGCGGTTATCCGCAAACATGAGGAGATCACCGAAGAGTTTGTACCCAGTTCTGATCTCGTCCTGTTCATCACCTCAGCCGACCGGCCTTTTACGGAAAGCGAGCGCACCTTTTTGGGTCGTATTAAAGAGTGGGGCAAAAAGGTGGTGCTGGTTATCAACAAAGTCGATCTCTTTGAACAGGAAGCGGATCTGCAGCAGGTTATCGGCTTTGTCAGCGAAAACGCCATGCTGCTGCTGGGTACAACGCCCGATATCTTTCCGGTCAGCGCCCGCAAGGCCTTAAAGGCCAAGCAGGGTAAGCCGGAGCAGTGGGCCGAAAGCCGGTTTGAAGCTCTGGAAAGTTACATTCACGACACGCTCGATGAGTCGAGCCGGCTGCGCCTGAAATATCTCAATCCGCTGGGCGTGGGTGACCGGCTGCTAAACAAATACGCCGATGTCACCCGCAATCGCCTTAACCTTCTCAACGATGATTTCGATACGCTTGATAATTTGGAACGCCAGCTCGATTTTTACCGGCAGGATATGGAGCGCGACTTCAAGTATCGGCTGGCCGACATCGAAAATATTTTGTTCGACATGGAGAAGCGGGGCAGCGATTATTTTGATGAAACGATGCGCGTGGCCCGGATTTTTGACCTCATGAACAAGAAACGGTTTCAGGAAGGCTTTGTGCGCGAAGTGGTGACTGACGTACCGCAGCAAATTGAGCACAAGGTGACCGAGTTGATCGATTGGCTGGTCAACGCTGATCTTAAGCAGTGGCACAGCGTGATGGATTACCTCGACCAGCGCCGCAAAGAGTATGAAGATCGCATTGTGGGCGAGGTCGGTGGCAGTTTTCGCTACGACCGCGATCATCTGATCGAGTCGGTGGGCCAATCTGCCCGACGGGTGATAGAAACCTACGATACCAGCGATGAAGCACAGAAATTGGCCAATAGCGCTCAAATGGCTGTTGCCGAAACCGCCGCCGCCGAAATGGGTGCGATTGGTCTTGGCACTATCATTACGGTACTCGCCACCACAGCCGCTGCCGACATTACCGGTATTTTGGCCGCCAGTGTTGTGGCCGCCCTGGGCTTCTTTGTTATCCCCGCCCGTCGCCAGGCCGCCAAAAAGAAAATGTCAGAGCGGGTGGCGTCGCTGCGATCTCAACTGACCAGCGCCCTGATTACCCAATTCAACAAAGAACTTAATCGCAGTTTAGCCCGCATCAACGATGCCGTAGCCCCGTACACCCGTTTTGTTCGGGCCGAACGGGAGAAGGTGCAAGGTATTCAAGATGAAGTTGATGCGGCGCAAGACACGCAGGGGCAGCTGCGGGCTGAAATCGAACGAGTCATTTGAAGGATGAATTATGAGGGATGAATTATGAAGGTGTTTTGTCGTTCACAATTTACAATTCGTTGTTTTAACCTCCGATTTCTTTAACATACATAGCGCTTATGAAAAACAAGACTCTTCTTCTCACCGGAGCCAGTGGTTATCTGGGCCAGCACGTTGCGCTTCGGGCGGCGGATGAATATGATTTATACGCAGCTTACGGATCGAACGCCGCAGGTATCACCGCCGGACAGCCGATTCAGCTCGATTTGGGCAGCCGGGCGGCGGTTCAGCAGGTTATCGAACGCCTCAATCCGCAGGCCATTATTCACGCGGCGGCGGTCAATCCCGGTTATGGCGACGCAGCAGCAATGGAGCGTGTTAACCACCAAGGCTCGCGCTTTGTGGCTGAGGCGGCCGTAAACGTTGGCGCACGGCTGGTCTGCGTCTCGACCGATGTGGTTCACAGCGGCCACAACGCGCCTTATGATGATGACGCCGTCCCCACGCCGATCAACGATTACGGGCGCACCAAAGCCGCCGGCGAAGCTGCCGTTTTGGAGATCGATCCCGGTGCGGCAATTGCCCGCACCTCGCTAATTTATGGCTTGGAGCGAATGGATCGCGGCACGGAAAGCTTTGTAGAACGCTTGGAATCAGGCCAAACGCTCAAGCTGTTTAGCGACGTCATTCGCCAGCCGGTGTGGGTCGAGTCGCTGGCCGAAGCACTACTGAAATTAGTCGAGAGCGATTATGCCGGAACGCTCAATGTCGTCGGTCGTCAGGTGTTGAACCGCGAAGAATTCGGGCGGCGCATGCTCAGCTTCTGGGGTATCGCCATTGACGAGCGGGTGCAGTCGGGGCTGGGGGCCGATATCTCCAGCACGATTCCACTCGATTTGCGGCTGAGGTACAGTAAAGCCGAACAACGTTTAAACCTGCCGCTCTATGGAGTAGATGAAGTGTTAGCGACGGCATTGTCCTCATAACGCTCTTTAAACCCATTCATCTGTCCAGGCTAAAACCAGCAGAATGACCAGTGCATTTGAACAGTTTTGTGCGTACACTATGGCATGAATGTACTTGACAACACCCTCGACAACGTCGTCCAAAAACCCTCAAATACACTAACCGGCAATGATGCACCATTTAATAACTAAAAAGGCATCATTTGAACCTGTCACATGCGATTTACTCCGTGACTACTTATCCAAACATAGTTGACTAAGATCCCGCCGAACGACCGGCAGTTCGCTCTATTTTGCCATTTTGTGAGGAGTTATTCAGTGTATCCTCAACTTGGTTTAGTCTGTGTGGAAAGGTAAACAAGAAATTTAAGGGAGATTTACAATGAACAAAGATAGTGCCAACAAATTAACCCCGCCAATAAACGCGCGGGATCATACTCAAGGATTAGAAACAGCTCAAATCACATTGTTGCAGTATGGCAATTACGAATGCCCCCACTGTCGTCGTATTCATTCGGTGTTGCAGGCTCGAAAAAGACGATTAGGCGAACGCTTACGGTTTGTATTTCGTCACCTGCCGACACCGGCTCACCCGCACGCCCAACTGGCGGCAGAAGCGGCAGAAGCGGCCGGCGCTCAAGGAAAATTTTGGGAATATCACGATTACTTGTTCGAGCAGCCGTATGAGGTTCTCAATGAAGAGCATTTCATCAATGCTGCAAAAGCTATCGGGTTGGATACCGATCGCTTCACGCAAGAGTTACGTGACCATGTCTACGCCGAGCATGTTCAAGAAGATTTTGACAGCGGCATGAACAGCGGCGTCAACGGCACACCTACATTCTTCTTAAATGGTGTCCGTCACGATGAGCCGTGGGATTTTTACTCGGTCGTGGAAGCGGCAGAGAAACCTCTGGCCATTAAAATTCGGCTGCTGGCCCAAGATTTCACCTCGCTGGCGGCATCAGGTAGTTTAGTGCTGTTACTCTTCACCATTTTGGCTCTGATTTGGGCCAATAGCCCCCTGGCCGAAAGTTACTATTCCTTGTGGGAGTCAGAACTGATGGTTAGCCTGGGGCAATTTTCTTTTTCCGAACATTTGCTGGGGTGGGTCAACGACGGGTTGATGGTTATCTTCTTCTTTGTTGTGGGCCTGGAAATCAAGCGCGAGGTGATGAGTGGCGAACTGGCCAGCCCCAAAAAGGCGGCGCTGCCCATAGCCGGGGCGCTGGGGGGGATGATCGCGCCGGCCATCATCTACACCGTCTTTAACCTCGGCGGATCGGGAATGCCGGGTTGGGGTACGCCGATGGCAACTGACATCGCCTTTACCCTGGGGGTACTGGCCCTGTTGGGCACCCGCGCACCGCTGCCGTTGAAGATATTTTTCGCTGCGTTGGCTATTGCCGATGACCTGGGGGCAGTATTGGTCATTGCCATCTTTTACACAGAGGAGATATCATTTGGGGCGTTAGGCGTGGCTGCCGTCTTTTTTATTATGCTTATTTTGCTCAACAAGATCAGAGTATACTCGGCCATTCCCTACACACTTCTGGGAATTTGCATGTGGGCTGCGTTTATCCAGTCCGGCGTCCATCCGACCATTGCCGGGGTGTTAGTGGCGTTGACCATTCCGTCCCGCAGCCCGATCAATGTTCGACCTTTGCTGGTTCAAGCCCAAAGCGTGGTCGATGATTTCGAAGTGCCGGAGAAGTGGCGCGATACCATCGACAGCCGCCGTCAGGCAACCATTCAAACGTTGGAAACGATTACAAACAAAATGCAATCGCCCGCGCAACGGCTAGAACACCAACTGAATAATCTATCTATCTTCTTTATTTTGCCGATCTTTGCGCTAGCCAACGCTGGGGTAGAATTGGACGTGAGTGCGGCTTCGCACCTTGTAAGCCCGGTCGGCTTGGGTATTATTTGTGGTTTGGTGTTGGGTAAACCGATTGGTATCTCGCTGCTGTGTTGGCTAACCGTTAAACTGGGGCTAGCCGAACTCCCATCGGGCATCAATTGGCGTCACTTTGTCAGCTCGACCTTTTTAGCGGGGATTGGTTTTACCATGTCGCTCTTTATTGCCGGAGCTGCCTTCCCTGACAATCATGTTTTGCTATCGAGCGCTAAACTAGCAGTATTTACAGCCTCTATTACAGCAGGGGTTATCGGCTGGATATTGGTCAGTATGAATAGTTCGATACCGCAAACATCGACCAAAAACGAGGTCGCTGTCGCCGCAAGTTAAAACTTTCATCCATAGATTTACACAGATGGCCACAGACTTTATCATCATTTTTGATGTTATCTGAGGCCATCTGTTACGCAGTTCAAAAGGTGACAGTCACTTCGATGCATTAAATCGGGCTATGTGGGCCAAACGGACGCTCATTTTTAATGAATAAGTGACTGTCACCTTGCTGGATACGCCAACTGCGTAACTCATATTATAGAGATTCTTTGAATGAGTCTTAACCGGGCAGCGGTTTAGCTTCAGACTGCAACGCCTGAGCACCATCGCGATAGGCCTCGGCAAAGAGAACACTGCCGATAATCATCATATACAAACTGACTGCTGCGGTGATAAAGGGGACAAGACAACAGAGAATAATGGTATAGTAGAGAAGGTTCATAACAAAGCTCAACACCATAAAAAGACCGAACAACAAAATATAGCTTATCAGGAAGCCGGCCAAGTTAGCCCGAAAGATGGGCCAATACTCACGCACGCGGAAGGCGGCGTTAAATTCACCGGTAGCGATGAAATGGCTAACGGCAACCGGCGTTAGAATAATAGCAACGAGCATAAAGAGCAGCCCCAGGCCAAAACCACCAAAAAGGGTAGCCGTACTGCCTAAAGCTATCAAGGGCGGGAGAGGTTCGCTGTTTCCGGCTGAGTTAGCCACAATATCTAAAAAGACAAAACTGCCAAAAAACAGGGTATAGCCGCCACATATAAAGATGATACCCGGCAGACTGTAAATAAAGGTAATGCCCACAATTCTAAAGCCATCAGAAAAAAGCTGCCCCCAATCATCCCAAGCCGGTAAAAAAGGCTCACCTTGTTCAACAATAAGGTGGCGCATAATCTGAGCCAAATAACCATAAACAAAAATGGTTGGAACAAAGGGAACGATATACCCGGCAACCATGAGCAGACCGCCAATTAATAGCTTCTGCTTCCATTCTGAATCTTTAAAGGGATACTCGGCCAACGCTTGTAAGTTATCCGTTGTAAAAGAACTTGACATTCTCTCTCTCTCTCGAATAATTCATTATAGTACAACGTCGGGGTATTTTGCTGCAACAAAAAGCAACATATCAATAGAAGGTGGTTTTTGGAGACAACATACTTCAGGCGACTTACTTTCTACACACAACCAAATCAGGGGAGTTGACTATGCCAAAATCACTATATATCTTTGTTGATGACTCGAACTTAGTGGGTCTATGCCGCCAAAAGAATAAAAACCTCGATTGGGTCAAACTGCGCGATTTTTTAGTTGCTAAAAGTGATGGCGATATCCTCAAAGAGATGATCATCTACGTCGGCATGCCGCCTCTCATTGGCTCACTGACCGAAAAACGGGAGGGCAAAGAGCGCTACGCCCACTGGCTGCGGTCACAAGGCTTTATGGTCTTTACCCACAACGGCTCGCCTACCCCGCCCGATACCTACACGGCCAATGTTGATATTCTCATGGCTCTGAGCTGCTTTGAACTCTCAACCCGTAATCAGCCTGACGTTGTCGTTTTAGTTACGGGCGACGGCGATTTTGCCCCCTTGCCCATCTTTTTACGCAAATACGGCATCAACACCGAAATTGCGACCATTGAAGACGCTATGGGCACATCCCTAAAAGACTCGGCCAATCACATTATCGATCTTGAGCCGTTCATCGACGGCCTCGATGATCTCAAGTAGCGCAAAAGACCGGCAATCCAACGTCAGGCGTCAGGTGAGAGATTGACCGGAAAGATCATTCGGAAGATGAGCAGTCCGACCAACAGCGATACAAACCCAGGTAAAATCAGACCCGGCGCGGTAGCGGTAAAGAGCAGCAAATAAATGCCGGTTGAACTCACAAATGCCAGTATCAGAATAACCAGACCGCTGCTGTGGGCTTTGCGAATAATGGCGATTACCGCACTGAGAATGCCCACAAATAAACCGCCAAACACCCCCAACACAATAATCACTATCAGCGGTAAGCCGCCAAGCAGCCCTGAAATCGGCACCGGGGTCGGAGCCGAGTCGGCGGCCATGACCAGTACGCCCAACAACACCCCGGCGGCGAAACCGCTCAATTGAATACGGCCCTCAGTGTTATTGCCGTCGGTGACTTCGTTAAAGGCGAGAAAGGCTCGCACACCGGCATACAGTAAAGCCAGCCCAAACACCACCAGGCCGACTCCTCTCAACAAAAAGTTGCGACCGGTTTCCGGATCGACCGTCACCGTATCTGCCTGCACACAGCCTGCCAGGCCCAATATTCCCAGCAAGAAAAAACCTAATAATACATTCCGTTTTAGCTTGTCCATATCAAAATGGAAGTACCTTACGCAAGATTTGGTCGTCCGCTACCCCTTGCCATAAAGAACAGCGAAGATTGTGTGGCGATTATACTGCAAATCCGTGTACAAGTCTAAGTCAGCATAAGCCGCCTTACATAGCCCATCCGGATGATAATAACCACTATATTACTTTCTCTTGTCTCAACTACGGCTGCAATCCTACGAAAGGGTATCGACCTTTACGTCGGCGAAACCAAATTTGTCTCTCCCCGGCTCTAACAACCTTTACTGCACCACCTCAATCGATACCGGGCGCGCGGCAACTGCATTACCGGCGGTATCGACGCCTACCGCCTCAAACGTATAGCGCCCCGGCTCCATCTGCCATAAGGTTTCGTACCCGGCGGTTAGCGGTTGCCCGTTAATCAACAGCGCAACTTCGCGAACGGTCGCACCATTGATGGGACGCACTTTAACGCGAATCTTCTGTTTATCAAGCGGAATGTTAGGTACCAGGCGCAGTACGGTGCCCTGGTCGGGGCTAACAAAGACCAGACCGCCCTCGCCATTATCTATCTGAGCCTCGGCCTTCGCCTCAGACTCGCTGCCGGGACAAAAGGGCGAGAATTCTTCGGGCGGTTGCGGCACGCCTTGCTTGATGGCCCACTCGACGGCTTCAGCCGGATAACGAGTATAGGTACGGAACGTCATAAACTCGGGTGCGCAGTTAGGGCCGGCACGCAGGCCGTTGCGGCGGTCGATGGCGATGACCTGGTGCCACGTATCAAACGCGTGTGGCTCGGTACCGGGGATGAATTGCTCGGTCAGGGTGTGCGGGCAGGAGATGGGGAAGGATGAATTATGAATTATGAGGGATGAATTGGCATCGTCAGAGGCCTTTTGAGGTAAATCTTGAATTGAATCTTGGCCCGGAAGGAGACCATTAATAGCGCAGACGGTTTGTTGAATGAGACCGGGGGGTTGCGGAAACTCACGGGCGGGATGGGTTTTGAGCAGTTGTTGGATAACATCATGCCAGATGGGGGCCGCACCGGTTACGCCGGAAACATGGCGCATCGGCTCGTTGTCAGCGTTACCAACCCAAACGCCAACGACCATTTCGGGGGTGTAGCCGACGGTCCAGTTGTCGCGCCAGTCCTGGGTAGTACCGGTTTTGGCAGCGGCGGGCCGGTCGAGACGCAGCGGACTGCCCGCGCCAAAAGTCGAACGGCGAGCGTAATTGTCGCTTAAAATATCGGTAATCAGGTAGGCCGTGCGAGCATCCATCACTGGCGGGCCGGGGTTAAGCGTATCGGGCGTCTGGTATAGAATCTGGCCGGCATGGTCGGTGATGCGGTTGATGGTCACCGGCTCGATTTTGTGGCCGCCGTTGGCGAAGGCTCCGTAGGCGGCGGTTAGTTCCAACAGGCGCACCTCTCCCCCGCCTAACGTCAGCGCCAATCCAAAATTTTTATTATCAAACGTGGTGATGCCCATCGCCCGAGCCAGATCGGTCATCGCATCAAGCCCCACGTAATCGAGCACTTTGACGGCGATCAAATTGAAGCTGCTGGCTAAACTCTGGCGCAGTAGGACAGGCCCGCGCCAGACGCGGTCGTAATTTTCGGGGACGTAGGGCTGGCCTTCCTGCGTAACAAAGGCAGTTCGAACATCAACCATCATCGAGGCGGCGGTTAAGGGCCGGTAGCCGTGGGCCTCGGCAATGGCCGGGTCGAAGGCGGCGGCGTAGGTAATCGGCTTGATCGATGAGCCGGGTTGGCGTAGGGCTGTGGTGGCATTAACCGCACCGTCGATGCGGGGATCAAAGTAATCGGGGCTGCCGAGCATAGCCAGCACCTCGCCGCTCTCGGGATCGAGCACAACCACGGCGGCGTTGCGCACCACGCGGGGAGCCTCGCCATCCTTTTGTTCGGCCAGTTCGGCTAAATGGAGGCGGGCGAAACGTTCGGCGGTATTCTGCATATCGAGGTCGAGTGTGGTGTGAACTTCCAAGCCCTGACGATAGATGGCTTCCAAACCGTAGAGCCGTTCAAGCTGGCCGCGAATGTACATAACAAAATGGGGGGCTTCGATAGGAAACGGCACGGCGGCAAAGCCCAACTTCTCACGGCGGGCGCTGTCGGCCCGGTTAGCATCGACAAATCGCTCTTTGACCATCAAATCAAGCACAACGTTTTGCCGCGCTTTGGCCGACGTCAGGTTTTCCAGGGGGTTGTACGTGGCCGGGCTTTGCGGCAGGCCGGCCAACACAGCGCACTCGGCCAAATCCAGTTCGGCGGTGTGCTTGCCGAAGTAGGTTCGGCTGGCAGCCTCGATGCCGTAGGCCAGGTTGCCGTAATAGGTTTCGTTGAGGTACAGCGTCAGGATTTCATCCTTGCTGTAGGTACGGGCCAGCCGCCAGGCTAAAATGGCCTCGCGCAGCTTGCGAGTCAAACTGATTTCAGTTCGCTCTTCGGGCGACAGCAACAAGTTACGGGCCAACTGCTGGGTAATGGTACTACCGCCGCTGAGCACCTCGCCGCCTTGAAAGTTGATATACAACGCCCGCACAATGGCCCAGGCATCGACACCAGGATTGCTGTAAAAACTGCCGTCTTCAGTAGCAATCGTCGCCTGAATACAACTTTCTGGTATATCCTCCAGCGTCAGCGGTGTGTGTAGGCCCTGATGCGGATCGGTAATTTCATAGAGCAGCGTGCCGTGCCGATCGTAGATTTTGGTTGAAGGGGCGCTGGCATACGCGTACAGTTCATCAGGCTGGGGCAAATCGACCAAGAGGCGATGCTGCACCAAGGCCATTACCCCCAGCATCGCCAAAATAATGAAGGTGATAAGTAAGGTGATGCGTTTGCGGGCGGTTGAAATCGTTTTCATATCCAGTGTCGTCTTAGTTGAGACTGTCGGACTCCTTTATTATTGTACCAGAAATCAAAAGAGGTGTATGAACTACCGGCCCTTCGCCGGCGGTTATCCGGCCCACGTGCTCAACGCCTGCTCGCCGTAGGCCGGGCGTCGGTTATCTTGCAGGAAAAATCACCCCAAACAACTTGGCGATGGAGTCTATTCGATTTCGTAACCGACCACCCAGTCAAACTGTTGAAGCTGACGGGAGGCCGGCGTAATTTTCGCCACAAAATCGCGCAGGCGGCAGGCCAGAGGGTTTTTAAGCTGGCCGATATTGCCGATGAAGTAGGATGTGTTGACAACTTTATTGGCCCGATCCAGCCGCTTGGTTTGGTAAAGCTCCAACGCAAAGGGAATATCAGGGCTGGCTTTAAGACAGCGAGCCAAAACCACCCCATCTTCAATAGCCTGACAGGCACCCTGCCCCATATTGGGCGTCATCGCGTGGGCGGCATCGCCAAGCAGGGTCACTCGGCCCTCACTCCAGCGAGAGAGCGGCGGGCGGTCGACGATGTCGTTACGCAGAATGCTTTCCTCCGGGGTGGCCCCGATTAGGGTTGGAATGGGATCGAACCAGTCGCGAAAGAGATCCAGCAACTCCGGTTTGTGGCCGTTGGGTTGGGGTGGCTGGTTTGGCGGCGCGTTTTTGGTGGCAAACCAGTAAACCCGCTTGCCATCGACCGGTAGCAAACCAAAGCGCGATCCGCAGCCCCATGACTCGCCTGAGGGCAGGTTGGCGGTCGGAAAGGTGGTGATAGCCCGCCAGGCGGTGTAGCCTGAATAACGGGGCGGCACGCGTCCAAACATGTGGCTCCGAACAGCCGAATTGATGCCATCCGCACCGATAAGGGCGTCGGCGCGAACCGTCTCGCCTCCGGCAAAGTGGATGGTAACGCCGCTGCTGTCTTGCTCGAAGCCGGTACACTCGCAGCCCAGATGGACGGGGGTTCCGTCTAGCGCGTCACCTAACAGAGCCAGCAGTTCGGCTCGATGGACAACGCACACCGCTGCGCCATAGCGCTGTTCGAAAACGGTAGCCGACAGTTGGGTTAAAATATCCCCGCGTGGGTTGCGGGTGGCAACCACAGGCGCGATGACGCTGATACGGTCCAGTGCCTCACCCAACCCCAATTGGCGCAGCAGTTTGGTAGCGTTGGGCCAGAGCGACAGACCTGCCCCGACTTCTTTCAGTTCCGGGGCACGCTCGTAGATTTCAACATCGAAGCCGGCCTGTTGCAAGGCAATGGCGGTGGTCAACCCGCCGATACCGGCTCCGATAATGGCAATTTTAGGCATTGCTTACTCCTTATAGTGATTCACCAGGCTATTGGTGATAATTGGCGAATAAGTACATTGCTTTCTCGATATTACACTCTATTTCCTTTTGACAGGCAAGAAAATGACATCAGGTTCGTACTATGGGAAAAGAGTTGAATTATTTCAGAAAAGCGTATCCAAAAAAGACGAGGCCGATAAGGCAAAAGAAGATACCCAGCCAAAAGAAAACAATACCAACCATTCGGGTATCGCTTAGATGCGAAGCAGAGTCGCCGCTGTAGATGGTATCGGCGTAGAAGGCGGGAGAATCGTGACCGGCTACGACATGACCAACCACAAAGACGGGATTACCAATCATAAAACCGTGATAAACTTTGGTTGCGTTTTTTACCAGACGCGAGTCCGTTTGGCGGACGACAGGTCCATTTTGTAAAGTGTAATCGTTGTTTATCACCTGAAATCGACCGTCCGGGGCATCGAGCCACAGCGGCGGAGTCACCCGCTCGTCCACAGCCCAAACCGCCTCGCAATCATCGTCGGTTGTACTGCACTTCTCACCCCGATATTCCTCACGGACATAAGCAACCAACCCTTCATACTGCAAATCATTACGCTCAGCAATGCGAGCATCGACACCGGCAACCAAGCCGTCATTACTCGCACTGATTTCGGCGGCGGTTAAGAGAGGTAAGGATTCAAGGCGGCTGCTCTCGCGGCGCACTCCCAGGCCGACCAGCGTAAATACCACGCCGATGATCAAGAAGATGACGCCAACAAAAATCAAAGGGTTTAGTTTAGGCATCGATCACACCAGAACGGATTTTATAGTTTACAGTTTATAGCACAGGCACAAATTTTTGGCTGATTGGATAGTAGTCGGGTCCGAAGATAGAGATAAGGAATGAGAATTAATTAACTTACCCAATTCTGTCGGATAATTGGTAAATGGTAATTGGAGACTGGAGATTGAATACCTAATTACTATTTACTATTTACCCAAATTCAAATGTGGAAGTTATTTAATTCACGATCCTAAGCGGACCGGGAAGGGAAGGATCACCGCTACCGAAGCAACAATGATAAGAGAGCAACAGGGTTTACGGTGATGCCCAAAAGTTCTCGTTAAATATGCGTGGAGATGGTCGAAAAGGCAAATCTTCAACGAGAAATCTTCAAAGTTGGCGGTAGCTGAGGAAATAGCGTTTACGATTATCATGCAATAAGCGGATGTGCTCGGCACACCCGCTTATTGAGAGGGGAGAGAGTCAATGAACTGACAGGTATTGGTTAGGTAAAACGGGTCGAAAAAGCGTCCGGCATCCTGGTTAACAGGCAAAGCAATGGAAGGTGAGGGTGCGATTAAAAACACTCTGCGCCGGCCGGGTCGGTTGCCCACGGATGGGACAAGTTAGCCCGCTCCCGATAGGGGATGCCCGGCTTTAGCTCGATGCGTGTAGTTGTAATCGCATTGATGAGGAGGAGATGAGGTAGCGGGTGTGGTCGTTATTGATATTGTGGCTGTAGTATAGCAGTTGAAGCTGATGGTTTGAAGCGTAGGTTATGCGGGTTTTGAGCAGCAATGTAATACGGGAAAATACGCGAAAAGCGGCTCAACTACGCGCGTAGGAGTTTAATCCTGGTTACATGCCTAACCCAATAATTAACGCAAAGCTTCGATAACCACGCTCAAATTCTTACCGCCCAACCCCCGGCCTAAGGCCATTTGATAGATTTGCGCTCCCACAGACGACATCGGCATAGCCTGGCCGATTTCATCAGCCATTTTAAGCGCGTAAGCCGCATCTTTATACATCCAGCGAGCTGAGAAGTTGACATCATCGTGATCGCTGTCGGCCATGCGCTGGGCAAAGGCCTGCACACCGGGGCTACCGGTGTAGCCGGTTGTCAGCCCTTCGACAACCTGATCCATATTTAGCCCGGCTTTTTCGGCCAGGCACAAGCCTTCGGCCAGCGCTACCATATGCACCGACCCCATTAGATTATAGAGTAATTTAAAAGCCGTGCCTTTGCCGGGCGGGCCAAAGTGGATAATGCGGCTGCTGAAAGCATCCAGCACGGGCCGAGCAGCAGCTAATACGTCGTCATCCGCGCCGACAAGCAGTGTCAGCGTCCCGGCTTCGGCCCCACCTCGACCGCCGGTTACCGGACAGTCGACAAAACGCAGCCCGGCCTCTGTGAGAATTTCGGCTTGCTCTTCAACCCATTGCAGCGAAAGTGTTGTACACTCAACAGCAATAGCGTTCGGTTTGAATTGACCAGCCAAGACTCCGTCTTCGCCCAGCCAAACCTGGCGCGAAGAGCGATCATCACCGACAATGGTAATGATAACGTCTGCATCGGTCGCTGCCTGAGCCGGGGTTGCGGCCAGAGTTGCGCCGGCTTCAACTAACGGTCTCGCTTTAGCTGAGGTGCGATTCCAGACGGTTACGTCAAAACCGGCGTCGATGAGGTTGCGGGCCATTCCGGCACCCATGATACCAGTTCCTAAAAAGGCAATATGGGTCATAATTTTCCTCCTTAAAGTTGGTTAGTTTGTTGGTTTGATGGCGGATTGGTTCGATAGTGACCAGTGTGATAGTTTATGCGCGATTTGGTAGCCAAGGTGATGAAAAAATAGACATTGGCGATGGGCTGGATAGAATTGGTTATTAAAGCACGGCGCGGGCGATAGTATAACATTGGTGGGGCGGAAGATAAAAGTTTGAGGCAGATGCGTCTGGCATAAGGTCTTGGGTGGCGGAATGATTGCTCCTTAGTCCTGTTTTGAGTATAATCTTGAGCATTGCCTAAAACTCGAATTAAAGGTTGTTTCGACGTACTACTGCGCCTATTAAGCCAAAATCGTTCCCAAATTCGCCAAGTTACTAAACTATGCTTGACTGCGCCTGACTAAATCGTCTCAGGTATCAAAGGAGAGGTCTCCGCTCATGGACCCAGACGGTAATTTGTCCATGATGAACAACGCAGGCTCCGACAGCCAACCGGCTAACTTACCGCAGGCATCAAGAGATACCGGCCGCCGGGCGGAACTGTTGAAGGCGGCTACGGAGGTTAGCCGCATCATCTCTTCCATATTAGAGCCGGATATCTTGCTGGCCCGCACGGTCGATATTATCTGCGACCGGTACGGTTTCTATTACTCGGGCATTTTCCTTACAGAGTTGTTAGAGGACGGCAAACACTGGGCCGTGCTCAAAGCAGGTCGGGGCAAAGCTGGTCATTTGATGATAGAGCATCATCATAAGCTTGAAGTAGGCGGGCGCTCGATGGTAGGGGCTTGTACCGCCCTAAATGAAGCTCGCATCGCCCTGGATGTGGGCAAAGAGGCGGTTTGGTTCAACAATCCTTTCCTGCCCGATACCCGCTCGGAGATGGCGCTGCCGCTGGCGATTGCCGGGAATGTGATTGGGGCGTTGACGGTGCAGAGCATTGAAGAAGCCGCTTTTT
>JAGRBY010000830.1 GCA_020433835.1 Anaerolineae bacterium
TGGCCTAATCTTCTGTGTTCGATTGCCATTTTTCTCCTTACAAAAATAAAGACCTGGAGCATCAAAGCTTGCTTTGTCAAACACGATCAAAGCAAGCTTTGATGCTCCTTATTAATATCCAACTATCAAAATCTACGCATTCACATCAATAACCAACCGGCCTCGCACCTGCCCCTTCAAAATATCCTCAGCCAGCGCGGTAATATTCGACAGCGGGGCAACTTCCATGGCCTGGTTGAGAGCATCGAGCGGTAAATCTTGAGCCAACCGTCGCCAGGCTTCAACCCGTTCATTGTATGGCACCGTCACCGAATTGATACCCAGCAGGTTGACGCCGCGCAAAATGAAGGGCAAAACGGTGGTGGGTAGAGCAAAACCACCGGCGTTGCCACAAGCCGCTACGCTGGCTTCGGGCTTCATCGCTTTCAGCAGTGAGGCCAGAATTTCGCCGCCCACGGTATCGACAGCACCGCCCCACCGCGCCGACTCCAGCGGTCGCTTGGAAGGGTCAAACGGGGAGCGGTCGACCACTTCTGCCGCGCCCAATTCTTTGAGGTAGGCGTGCGACTCGGTGCGGCCCGTTGAAGCAACGACCGTATAGCCCAGTTTCGCCAGAACGGCTACCGCCACGCTGCCTACGCCGCCGGAGGCTCCGGTGACCGCCACTTCACCCGCATCGGGCGTAAGCCCCATTTTTTCAAGAGCCAAGATGCACAATATCGCTGTAAAACCCGCCGTGCCGATGCCCATCGATTGTTCCAGCGTTAACCCATCGGGTAAGGGAACCAACCAGCCCGATTTCACGCGGGCCATCTGGCTGAAGCCGCCCCAGTGGGTTTCGCCCACGCCCCAGCCGGTCAGCACCACTTTATCGCCGGGTTGGTAGTCGGGTGAACTCGACTCGGCGACGGTGCCGGCAAAATCGATGCCGGGAACCATCGGAAAGCCGCGGACTACCTTACCTTTATTGGTAACGGCCAAACCATCTTTATAATTCAAGGTCGAGTAGGCCACCTCGACCAATACATCGCCCTCCGGCAAATCGGAGACGGTGAGGGGCTTGATCGACGCGCTAAATTCATCGTTATTTTTTTCCAACAGTAACGCATTAAAGGTTTTGTCAGACATGGTTTGCTCCTTTGAATGATTGCAACATTGCTTATAGAACTACTAAGGAAAAGGCTGAGGATGAGGCTAAGGCTCACAACCTTTCTTGAAAATACAGCCTCGGAGCATCAAAGTTTACTTTGATCATTGACAAAGCAAGCTTTGTCGCTCCTTTTCTGCTACCCACGCCGCTTTAAAACAATCTTGTCTCGAAGGCGGTCCGGCAAAAAGCGGGCCAACAGTGCGCCAAATTTGGCATTGCGGCCTACCAGGTAGCGGGTTTTAGGTTGGGGCGTTAGCAGTGCCTCGGCCACAACTTTGGCTACAGCCTCAGCCGGAATACCTGCTTCGCCCGTGCGCGTAATTGTTTTTACAAGGCGCTCCATAACAGGGCCGTACAAGGTTTTAGCCTGTGGCGGCAGCTCCTCGACCATAGAGTGGGCCTCAGCCACCGATTTGTCCCAGATGGGTGTTTTTATAGCCCCCGGTTCGATGCTCACCACCTCGATGCCCCACGGTTTTAGCTCCAGCCGCAGCGAGTCGGTTAATGCTTCAAGCGCAAACTTAGAGGCCGCATACGGCCCCAAAAACGGCATCGCCAACCGGCCGCTAATCGAACTCATGTTGATGATCCGGCCTTGCGCCGGGCGCAGCAGAGGTAAAAAGGCCTGAGTTACCGCCACCTGGCCGATTACATTGATCTCAAGCTGCGTTTTGAGTTTCTCGATGGGTAAAAACTCTAGTGGCCCGCCAAAGGCCACGCCGGCGTTGTTAATTAATCCGGCCAACCCGCTGCCTTGTAACGCAACACGAACCTGCTCAGCCGCCGTGGCGATGGTCGCTGTATCGGTAACGTTGATAAAAACCGGCGTCAAGTGTTCGGAAGCAGCCTGCCGAAGGTCATCGGCATCGGCCTGCTTTCGAACACCGGCAAAAACTCGCAATCCGTGTTGATCGAGATATAAGGCGCAGGCTCGACCAATGCCGGTTGATGCGCCGGTGATAACCACAGATTTTGCGTTGGAATGGGTTGACATGTGCTAATTTCTCGCCAGGATAAGAGTATGGGGTATAATACACCAAAGCAGCAATAAGGTTAAGAATGGGAGCGAATTGTGGCCGATTGGTATTTGGGGACGGTGGGATTTAGCTATAAAGATTGGGATGGGGTTTTCTATCCGCCCGGCGCGCCGGCCCGGCAATATCTAGCCCACTACAGCCAAATTTTCAACAGCGTCGAGTTGGATTCAACGTTTTACGGCACGCCGCCGCCGGATAGGGTGCGGCAATGGGCGATGACGGTGCCGCCCGGCTTTAAATTTTGTGTAAAAACACCGCGCCAGATTACGCACGATATGCGCCTGTTCGATGCCTTGGGGCCGATGACAAACTTTCTGGAAACGATGAGCTTGTTAGGTGATGCGTTAGGCCCGATCCTTATCCAACTGCCGCCCAGCTTGACCGACAGCGAGATAGATACGGTCAATACCTTTATCGCCGGGCTGCCTTCAGCGTGGCGCTACGCGATTGAATTTCGTCATCCGTCATGGTTTACACCTCAAACCGCCGAGCTGCTGGCAGCTCATCACCTATGCTGGGTATCGACCGAATATGAGAACGTCCCCAAACAGGTTGTTCCAACGACCGATTTTCTGTACATCCGTTGGCTGGGCAAGCACGGTCAATTTGAACGCAAAAACAAAGAGCGGATCGATGTTACCCCTCAGCTACAGTGGTGGATCGATCAGCTTGAACCTCATTTCGACCGTTTTGAAACCATCTATGGTTTTTTCAATAATGATTATTCCGGCCACTCGCCCCGCACATGCAATCGATTCAAAGAGATGATGGGGCTAGAGGCCATCTATCCTGAAATTCCGCAGCAAGGTCGATTGTTTTAAGGCTATGAGAAAATTGTCACAATAATAACCTGACTTGGTACTTTGCCCAAGTTAGGTTATTATAAACAACACTATTTTTTCAACATCGACTTAATCACTTACCTTACGCAGATGAAAATTTGACAATATCAATAGAGTGACAGGAAAGGGCCT
>JAGRBY010000831.1 GCA_020433835.1 Anaerolineae bacterium
CAAGTTCGCCAAGTTTTTATAAAAAATCTTCGTGTTCTTTGCGTCTTTGCGGTTCAATTAGATTGTTTGGCCTAAAGATGGCAACTTGGGTTAGTTAGTTAGTCTCCAGTTACCAATTACCAGTTACTAATTACTTACCCAAGTGCTTCCGCCATAGGGACATCGCCCACATAGAGTTCGAAGATTTTGTTTTCGGTGTCCGCGTTGTGGAGGCAATAGATTACGGCTTGGGCGGTATCGTCTCTGGAAATGTTTTGTTCGTTGGGGTTGGCAGGTCGGAGGGTGGTGATGAGGCCCGTGCCGGGTTCATCGAGCAGGCGACCGGGTCTGAGAATGGTATAGGTTAAGCCGCTTCTGACCAGATAATCGTCGGCGATGTGTTTGGCGACCAGGTAATATTTGATGGCGACCGGCCCGTTTTCGGGGTTGTCGGCCCCGCGAGAGCTGACCATAATGAAATGCCTTATGGAATGCTCGACGGCGCAGTCGATGACTTTCATCGCTCCCCACAAATCGACCAGGATGGTTTTATCTGCGCCGGTGTGGCCGCCCGAACCGGCGGTAAAGATGATGGTATCGCAGCCTTCTAGCGCGTGCTCGAACGCACCTTCAAGATCGCCGATGACAACTTCGACGTCATAGCCGTCGAATTCCTGCTGCTTTTCAGGGGACCGCACCATGGCTCGAACCGGGCGTTTTTCCTGGGCGAGCTGTTTGACAAGCTTTTTGCCGATTTTGCCGCTGGCACCGATAACTAAAATTTTATCCATACTATGTACTCCCTACATATTTCTCGTACCAGTCGGCAATGATGGCTCCATGCGGTTTCGACCAGGCGTCCCACACGCTCGTTACGTAGCGGGCGACTTGCTCGGTGCGGGCTGCCGGGGTTGTTTGTTTGACGATGTCGGCTACGGTTACGGTGTCGAAAAGATCCGGCGACGCGAGCCACTCGAAGCGATCTTTCTTGCCGGTTTTGCCTGGGTGCAGTGCTTGCTGTCGAATCCAGAGGGCATTATCGACAGCTACGCCTTTGACCAAAACCCCGTAAAGCGTGATTAAGTGAACGGCGACCGACTGAATAACCTGCGGCGACGGTGGGCCTGGATGCTGAGCTGCATAGGCATCGATCAACAATGTATTGGTTGGGGCAGGGGCCAATGGCGGTTCTCCGGCGTTAAGCAAGGCGGAGAACATGGCCCAGCAGCCGGCTGAGGCTACAATATAGCGGTGAGTCGGTCCATCGATTTGGGGAAGATGAACGCCGCAGCCGGGGCAGATTTCACGCTCTGTATCGTTCATGGTGTAATTTTCACTTTCTGCTTAGCCAGTGAATTATATACCAACTGTTCGCGTAATGGGAATATCTATAAAAGATGCTCCGTAGCTGTAAGGTCGAGACTAAAATTGACATCCTATCGAACCGGATGCTTAATGATTATATACGGTAAGAACAGAATGCCCAGCATCGCAATAGAAATATCTGACTACCGACTACGAATATTGGATTACTTTTGGGAGGTACTAACTATGAAACAGAACACCGAGGTCCTTATCATTGGGGGCGGGATTATTGGGGTTTGCACCGCTTATTTTCTGGCACGGCAGGGACGGGAGGTCTGCCTGATTGAGCGGGATGAAATTGGCGGCAGTTGCTCGTACGGTAATGCCGGGCTGATTGTGCCGAGCCACAGTATTCCGCTGGCGGCACCGGGCGTATTGACGCAGGGATTGAAATGGCTGCTCGATGCCGAAAGCCCGTTTTATATCAAGCCCCGACTTGAACCCCGTTTGCTAACGTGGTTGTGGCGTTTTCAAGCGGCGTGCCGGGTTGAGCCGATGCGGCGGGCGATACCGGTGCTGCGCGATTTGCTAATGATCAGTGCCAACCATTACGAAACACTTGTAGCGGAGGAAAAGCTCGACTGCAATTACGAACAGCAGGGCATGCTGTTTTTATTTCAAAGCGGGCGTGGTTTTGAAGAAGGCATCGAAGAGGCCAAGCTGCTGCGAGAGTATGGTGTTGAGTCGGCCATTCTCGACTATGCCGGCGTGCGGGCGTTGGAACCGGCGGCTCAGCCTGACGTGGTGGGTGGTCTTGTATTTCACCGCGAGGCGCATCTCAACCCGGCTCATTTTGTGCGCGAATTGGCCGGTCGGCTTGATGCCTATGCGGTTACGCTCCAACCCCAGACGGAAGTGCTCGATTTTGAAACCACCGATAACCGCGTTACGACGGTCAAAACGAATCAAGGCGATATTAAAGCGGAGCAGGTTGTTTTGGCGGCGGGATCGTGGTCGCCGCAGTTAGCGCGGAAGCTGGCGATAGATATTCCGCTGCAACCGGCCAAAGGCTACAGCCTGACGGTGAAGCGGCCGCCGGTATGTCCGCGCCGCCCATTGATGTTGGCCGAAGCGAAAGTGGCGGTAACGCCGTTTACAGATGCGCTGCGGCTGGCCGGAACGTTGGAGTTGGCCGGACTCGATCTGTCGATCAATCCCCGGCGTGTCGGGGCTATTCGCCGGGCGGCCGGTGTTTATTTACAAGGGATGGAGGAGCTGGACGTTATCGAAACCTGGGCGGGACTGCGGCCCTGCACCCCGGACGGCTTGCCGGTTATCGGGCGGGTGCCGTCGCTCGATAATTTGATTATCGCGACCGGGCATGCGATGCTGGGTATTTCGCTGGGGCCGGTTACGGGCGATGTGGTCAGCCGCATTGTGCTCGGCACCAATGGTGATCCGCACCGAGAGGCGTTGAGTTTGGCGCGGTTTTGAGGGGCAAGTTACTGAGTTCGTAAGTTAGGACTTACCACAGAGAGCGCAAAGCAGGCCCAGAGAGCACCGAGGTTTTTCTTTGTGAACTTTGTGTACTATCTTTGCACTTTGTAGAAATAGACAGGATTTACAAGATTTACAGAACAAAAAAATTTAAATAATCTTGATAATCTTGTTAATTCTGTCTGATTTTCCTCTTCAATTTGGGCAATTCCTAAAAGTGCAAACATAGAGTTTGTGAATTCTCCGTGTTCTCTGTGGGTTATTTCCAGCTCCCACTCTATGGAGCCAGTGCTTATACTGCCCACGGGCATAATCTTGATTTTTTTGGACGCAGATTTTCGCAGATACACGCAGATAAATATAAAAAA
>JAGRBY010000832.1 GCA_020433835.1 Anaerolineae bacterium
CAATCCCACAGCCAGTAAAGGCACAAGACAGTGCGGCTCATTGGCCTCATCAGTGCAATAGTAACGGTAACCCAACCAGCCAATTAAAGCGAGTGAGACTGTCGCCAAACCGGCATTGACCAGCCACGGCGCGCCGAGTCGAATACCCAAACTCAGCAGCAGCGGCCAGCCGGGAGGGTACTTGCCGAACCGTTGCTGTTCGTAGTCGATGACAAACGGACTCCAAAACGCGTGGGCTTGGGGCGGCGTCGGCACGGTCAGCCGATTTTCAGCCAACACTTTGGCTTGAAAAAGGTAGGCGACTTCATCTTCGGAGTGGGGTACGTGCTCGAAGATATGGTGGGAAATTAAGGTGATGACAACAAAAGCGACCAGACAGAGCGCGGTAATACCTGCCCACAGTGGCAGCGGTTTGATGATAGAATTAACGCCAATCTCCCAATCTCTAATCTCTAATCTCCTGTTTAGGTTGCTAAAATTATTTAATGGCTGATCCTTAGTGACTTTCGGGCAATAAAAATGTACTTTAGTACTTTCAAAAGAAATGACTTTTGCCTCTATCATTGCAGTGAGGCTTATCGTAAACTAAATAATGGGGAAGGCAAGTTTCTCTCCGACCCCCATAATCCTACCGGTGACAAGCCTGATAGTTCTACTGACAGCTATCTCACACCGGCGCACTTTAACAATCACAATCCGAACTCTCATAATCCGTTTAAGCGCTGGCATAATCCTTTAGCGGACTAAGATAATCGTTTAAGTGACTCACATAATCAGAAATTTGACTCACATAATCGTTGCGTTGTTTTAAATAAACATTGAGTTGACTCACATAAACATTGGCGCGTCTTAAATAAACATTGGATTGACTCATATAATCCGTTTGAACTCTTAAATAAACATTGGCGCGTGTTAAATAAACATTGAGTTGACTCACATAATCGTTGCGTTGTTTTAAATAAACATTGGCGCGTCTTAAATAAACATTGGATTGACTCACATAATTTACCGGATTACGCATAAAATTTTCTTTTCGGATGCCATAACCAAGTAATTACCTCATCGAATTTTACTGACAACACACTAAACACATACGGCAACTCGCCCACGTCAATAATCCTCTACAAAATCCAACCAGAAAGGTGATTTATCCCTATGCCAGGTATGACAAAAAAACAAAAAGAGACCGTTCACCAAGCTGAACAGCTCCTCCACAACGCGCAAAACAATCCTGATATGGCCGCTGAAATGGCCTCTTACGGCTACGATGAGAACCGCTGGAGCGAAGGTAAAGCCCTTATTGAGGCCGCCAAAGCGGCAGCTAGCGCCAATAAATTGGCCTACAGCGCCAAATTGGGTACTACTGACGCCTTTACCCAACGGTATGAACACGTTTGGGAGCAGTGTAGAGAGTTGTCTGATATCTGCGTCCAGTTGTTCAAGGGCCAAGCCGAGTATCTTGATGCTTTAGGGCTGCACCGCCAGCGCAACCAAACCACCGGCAGCCGGCTCACACGTCTCCAGAAAACAGGTAGTTTTGCTGAAATTGAGGCTTGGAGCCGTAACCTCTACCATGTGGCCCTGACCCATCCCGACATCGCGCCCGTCTTAAACAATTACGGCTACCCCGCCGACCGGCTCAACCAGGAAGCCGCCGATGTTGAGGCCACCATCGAGGCCAACCACGTGCAGGAACAGGCCAAAGAAACGGCTTTGCAAAGCACCGTCGACCGTGACCACGCCTTCGCCCAACTCAATATTTGGTATCGTCGTGCCCAAAAATTTGCCGATAAAGCCGAAAAGCGGCTCAAAAAACGCCCTGCTATTAAGGCAGCGCTGTAATATTGGTTTCCTATTATTAGAATGTACAACTACTCATTACAACGTTTTCTAAAAGCCATTTCCAACAGGACTTACAAAAAGCAGGTGACAGTCACTTATTGGTCGTAAATCGGCCTTGGATTAGCCCAAATAGGTCGATTGAGGGCGTCCAAGTGACTGTCACCTTTATAACTGCGTAAGTCCTGTCCAAATAACTTATAGGAGTTTTTGCTACAATGCTCAACCTCAAAACTCTGCTCCCTATATTAATCAGTTTGGTTTTACTTGCTTTTATCGTTGTAGTTAATGTTAATACGCCTCCGGTGGTTCGAGCCGCGCCACTGGCCGGCTTTACCCCCGATCCCGGTGACGGCGGTGGTGGTGATGATGGTGATAGTAGTGACAGTGACTCTTCGACGTCGGATAACGGTCGTATGCCCTCCGATTATGTCTTGGTTCGCCTTGCGCAATGTGATATGCTGAGCTGTAGTGCTAACGCTAGCGCATCGCGCTATGAACCACTGGCTTACTATTCGGCAGAACAATCAGCTGCGCCTGTTTTAATACCCCTACCTGCGGCCAATGTTGATTTTGAGATCACTGCCCCGGTCCGTTTGATCCACGATGGCTCTGGTTTTATTGCCGTTGGTGATCTTTCAACGCAGCACGATACCCGCATTTCGGTTCCCTATCCCGGCCGGTGGGAAGTTTTTTTAACCGGTGAACCCCGCTTTATAACCTCGGCAGCCGTGGACGTGACCGGCACCAATCTGGCCCAAGTGGAGGCCGCCTTAAGTAATGGCCCTGTCTCGATGGGTATTGTTGAGGCTAATACAGCTTCAACACAATTGGTCAAGTGTCCAATCGAATGTGTAATCGAGTCTCCAGCCCCAACCACCAGCGAGCCACCTGCTTTACCTGAGACGGGCGGTGCGCCTTCTGAAAAGATTTTTTTGACAGTCACAATTATGGTTACCGGTTTTATCCTCACGCTCGCAGGAATTAATGCCTACGTAGAACGTCGTTAATACAAACGAATCCACCACCTTTACTCAAAATATTTAAGGGATACTTCCTACTTACACCGCCGAATTTCATCGCGATAGAGGCCCATCATGCATCGAATAATTCGTCACCTTCATCACCTGTTTGCCAAAAGCGCTGCTGTAACTCCATTGCCCCTTACTTCTCTCAAGAGAGCGGGACAGAAGCTAGGTAACAGAAACGATAATGAAAATTACCGTAGGACAAACTTAAGTTTGTCCTACAACTCTATTTTCAAGGGCGATACCAGGGCTTTAAAGCCGGTTCGAAAAAATCGTCGCCC
>JAGRBY010000833.1 GCA_020433835.1 Anaerolineae bacterium
CCGATACAGCCGCTCCGCCTCCTCGTACTGCCCCCGATTTTTCAGCAAGTCGGCCAGGCTCGATTGCGTCACCGCCACTTAACGGCGGTCGCCGATTTCCTCAAAGACAGCCAGACTTTCCCGATACAGCCGCTCCGCCTCCTCGTACTGCCCCCGCGTATACAGCAAGTCGGCCAGGCTCGATTGCGTCACCGCCACTGAACGGCGGTCGCCGATTTCCTCAAAGACAGCCAGACTTTCCCGATACAGCCGCTCCGCCTCCTCGTACTGCCCCCGCGTATACAGCAAGTCGGCCAGGCTCGATTGCGTCACCGCCAGCCAGGCGGCTCTTACGTTTCGTTCGTCTTCATCGGCAGCGGTTGTTTGCCACTGCCGGGCCGCCGTGAGCGCAGCCCCAAGCGCTGTCGTTAGCCAGGGAAAGGTTGTGCCAGGAAAGGTCCGGGCAATGGCATAGGGGAGTTGGACTTGCAAATAGAGCGGGCTGGTGGGCGTGCCGGCCAACCACGCGGCGGCGCTTTCCACTTCAGGCCGGTGCGTTTCCAGGTCGCGCCAGTCGGCCAAACTGCGCAAAGTTAGATTAACCAGATAGTCGCGCCAAAACTCGGCGTGGTTCAAGTAGGCCGTATCGCTCGCGTCAGCATCCGTCTGGGCCAACCGGTCACCGGCATATTCGCGCAGTAAATCATGCATCCACCAGACCTGGTCATCAACCTCTTCCAGCAGCCCGGCATTGGTCAAATTGAGCAAGGTGCGGCGGGCCTCTTCTTCGGTCACCGCCCATACAGCTTGGACAGCCGGCAGTTCTAAGTCGTTACGGGCAAAGACGCCTAGCCGGTTCAAACGGGCCTGGTCGTCTTCACTTAGCTCGTCGCAACTCATTTGAAAGGTGGCAATGATGCTGACATCGGGCCGGTCGCCCAGTTTCAAAACCAGCACCCGCCGGCGCTGCTGCAGTTCGGCCAGCAGCGTGGTTAGCGGCGAAACGCCACTGCTGCGGCGGCGGGCCAACTGTCCGGCTCGACGGGCCGCCAGGGTTAGGGCCAGCGGAATCTGTTCCAGCAGGGTACAGACCTCGGCCACCGGCTCCGGCTCCGGGGCCAGGCCGATGTCGGCCAGCAAATTCGTCAGCAACAGCTCTGCCTGGGCCGGGGCCAATACATCCAGCTTTTTGATGGCCGGCCAGGGGATGTCGGGCAGGTCATCGCGGCGGCTGGTCACCAACAGCGCGCAGGGCGGGCGGGGCGGCAGCAAATAGCGAAAGTCGGCTAGATGATGGTGGCGGATGTCGTCCAGCACCACCAGGGTCGCGGGGCGCTGTTTCAAGGCCAGGGCCAGGCTGTCGGCCCGCAGGCGCAGATCGTTGTCGGGCAGCGGTATCCCCAACGCGGCGGCCAGCCGCTCTTGAATGGCCTGAACCGTGTTGGGGCCACACTCCAACCACAGGATATGGGCCTCCCCAAAATGGGGTTCCAGCCGGTTGGCAGCGGCAATAGCCAGCTCGGTTTTGCCTATGCCGCCGATGCCGCGCACGCCGGCCACCGCCGCTACATCGCCGGCTTTAAGCCGGTTACACAGCCAGTCCAGGTCATCGCTGCGGCCCACAAACGTAGTGGTACGGGGAGCAGGGATGCGGGTGGGGATCGGCTCGACGGGGCGGGCCGGGGCTGCCTTATGGATATGAATATCGCCGCCGACATTGTACTGGTCGCCGCTAACCTGTTGGCCGCGCTGGTCAATGGTGCTCGAGTTGACCTCGGCGTGACCACCGTGGCTAGCCTGGGCAATGTTACTCCCCTTGGCGGTTTGGGTCACCTTGTCGCCGCTGACCACGTCGCCACCGGCGTGAATTCCGGCGTTAATATTCCCTATGTTGATGGTGCTGTGGCTAATGTTGCTAAAGTTCACCCCACCAATAGTGAGGGAGCTGACCAGCTCGGTGGCCTGGCGCTCTTCAATTTTGACCAGCAGCGGCAGAAGCTGCTCGCGCCAGGCGGCTTCGGTCAGATAGCCTTTAGCCAGCTGCTCGGTCAGGTCGATAGCCGTCTCGTGGTCCTCCAGCTCGATGACGAGGCTGGCCGGGGCATCGATGCCGTATTTGGCCCGACGCTGCTCCAGAATATTCAGGCTCCGGCGGAGCCGTTGCAGCAATGTGTTTGGATCAGTCATTATTGAATTAGGAATGATGAGGGATGAATGTTGAAGGTGAGGTGGTGGTGGTCGGGCTGTTCCCCGTGTTTCCTACTCCTTACTTTCTACTCCCCTCCATTTTAACATACCTTTCGCCTCCCTGACAACCGGACTTAGGTACAGAATGGAGAATTGAGAGAATGGAGAATTGAGAATGAAGAATGGAGAATTACACAGGTACTCACGCCGTTGACAAAAGCGGGCAAGTATGTTACTTTCTCATCCTTCTATAAAGCATTCAGCGGTCAGCTTTTTGTGTGGTCTATCTTCGGGCTATGTAAACGTAGTGCGCAGTGCGTATTGATGTCTGTGATACGCATTACGCACTACGTACTATAGGTAGTCCATCTACTTACGGACGGCTGAAAACCAACCGCTTACCCAATCCACGGAGAACAAAGACACAGCCAATGAACATCAAAGCCGCCGTTGTAACCGGCACCAACCAACTCTCTATTGAAACCATCACCCTGGCCGGGCCGAAGCCGACCGAAATTCTGGTCAAGATGAAGGCGGCGGGGGTCTGCCACTCTGACCTGCATACGGTGCGGGGCGAGTTAAGCGTCGAGCCGCCGCTGGTGCTCGGCCACGAGGGGGCCGGGATGGTCGAGGCGGTCGGCAGTGAGGTGACGACCATCAAGCCGGGTGATCACGTGCTGATTAACTGGCTGCCGGCCTGTGAGGCCTGCCCACACTGTCTTAACGACCATTTCAACCTGTGCGAGCGGTTCGGACCGACCATTTATGCGGGGCGGCTGCTCGACGGCACGTCGCGGCTGACCAACCAGGCGGGGGCCTCGCTCAAGCACTACCTTGGCGCAGCGACGATGGCCGAATATGCCGTCATCGATCAGGCCAGCGCCATCCCCATTCCGGCGGATGTGTCGCTGGATGTGGCGGCGGTTAGCGGCTGCGCGGTGGCGACCGGCGTCGGGGCGGTGATCCGCACCGGGCAGGT
>JAGRBY010000834.1 GCA_020433835.1 Anaerolineae bacterium
GCTTAAAAAGGAAGGTTATCCGGTCCAAGACAGCGATCTCGCGCATGTCTGGCCCATGCGCTACGCTCATATCAATTTCTATGGACATTATCACTTCAATATTGAGGAGACCCACCAACGGCAAGGACTGCGCAGTTTGCGCCAGCCAAATGTACTCTCGCCCTTAGCGCAAAAAAATGTTCCGTTACTATAAAAAGGCCTAGTACAGATGATTGGTCATTAAGCCGGATTATTGTCACTAGTATATAGTGCTTATCAAATGGGCCGCGTCGCCCGGCATGCCGGGAATCGCGAGCAACCCCAAAAGTAGGAACGGCACCCACGTCTTTATAACTGCATAGGCTTAGTTGTTCGGCAACTTCGCGCCAATTGATAATCGATTCCTGTCATTCGTATCCGCCAGTTCAACATATCCTGACTGACCCCATATTCCAGACACGCTTCTGAATCGACCAGATGGCATTCTCTTATCGACATTAATGCCGGGCGAGGCAGCAAAAGCGTGCCCGCCAGCCAGTCGGCTTCGTCTTCCTGTTCTTGGTCGAAATTGCCGGGGACCAACGAGCCATCGTCGAGTAAGCAGGCTTGAGCCAATTCGTGCCCGAGAATGATGTGCGCTAGCTCATGCATCACCGCGTTGTTTCTGCGCCCGGCTGATTGCACAGGCTTGTATACGATAAGATTTGATGCACCAACCCGCATGGTCAACGCCGCCCACGAGTCGTCGGCTTGATCGTTCAGCACGTCTAGCTGTTCGCGCGGTATCCCCGCGACTTGCGTGGTCGACCAAACGGTCACGCCGATCACTCGGGCCAAATCCCCGGCCAGCAGCGGCGCTGTAGGCGCTGTCCCTAATTGCTTGCGAAACTCGACCGACCTTCGTTCGCACTGCGATTTGAACCCCCGCCGGAAGGCCACTTAATTGTGCCCTCGCGCCTCGATCTCGTCGGCAAATTGTTTAGCCGCCCGCTCGATCAGCCCCGCCAGCGCTTTGGCCGTAGCGGGCGGCACGGCTTTTCGGTTTTTGAACGCGATCTGAAGATTGCCTATGCCGTTGAATGTAGAAGGCTCCTCTCCCAGCCATGCACAAACTTTCTCCAGTGTGCCCACATCGGGTACGTGGCCTTTTTCGATGCGAGTGAGGGTCGTTGGGCTGATTCCGATTTCGCTCGCGGCAGCCCGTACACCTATGTTACCACGGTGGCGAAGGACCAGCAGCGCCAGGTCTTCGATGTTCATAACCCCTCCTCGACTAAGTGAACCTCATATTGATATTTGTGTTTCTTGTGCTGGACACACCTCAATCGATCTGGTAGCGTACCAGCTAAAGAAACACTTACAATAACCCACGACGCCGAGGCGCGTCAATTTGGCGAGATGTGGGCATTTGGCTAGAGGAATCACGATGAACGATTTGTGCAAGCCCTATGGACTCCTTGGAACGGCTCGATCCATCCCGCTGATTTCAATCGGAGAACGGTTGCTGGCAGCGACGGCAATTAAGATCGAGCTGCCGCCTAGCCAACACCGGATTGCCGTTGGACGGAAAAATGCGCTCGAAAAGCACCTAGAGCGTGATGGCAGCCCGCTCAAGGGGTTGATTCAGATTTTTTACCAACAAGGATCGATGGCGATCGGAGCAACCATTAAAGCCAAATATCGTGATGAAGGATTCGACATCGATATCGTCGTGGAAATGATGGTCGAGCCATCCATACAACCTGATTATGCCTTAGACCTTCTATACATAGCTGTTCGCGGCGAACCGGGATCGCGATACTTCGACTTCACCCAGCGGCAAACCCGCTGTGTGACGGTTCATTATGCGGACGGGATGCACCTCGACCTAACTCCAGCAATATTACTCGACGAACACGATCCACGTTTCAGCTCCATCTTTCACAGTAAACCAGAAGAACCGCGTTCTAGCGATCAACGAATTCCCACTAACAGCTACGCCTTCGCCGATGAATACAATCAAAGGTGCCCTGTCGATCACCTTTTTGCAGAAGAATACAAGCGTCTCGTTCTAGAGGCAGACCCTTTCTCGTTTCAAGTCTTGGCTGAAGCGGATTCCGTTCCGGTTCCACAACACTCCACTGAGGTCGGCGGAAAATCTGCCGTTACCGTTGCCCTACAACTCCTCAAGCGCAATCGTAACATCCGATATTATTCGAGACAGGGCCGTATTCCTCCTTCGGTCATGCTGGCTTGTCTAACTTTAGAAGTGGCCGAGCCGGGTAGAACCATTGGCGAAAGCCTTAGAGTTATTGCGTCCCACATTCTCGGAAAAATGGAGCAAGCCAAAGCCCTTGGTCAGCTTATCCGTGTCGTAAATCCTCGGTGTGTGTCGGATTGTTTCACGGATCGATGGCCCGAAAACTTTAAGGCTCAGGATATCTACATAAATGACTTACGGCTATTTGTAACTCAGCTCGAAAGGTTTCTCGACGAAAGTCAACCTTTACAAAAACGAGTCAAAGCACTGGAAGCGATGTTTGGCGAATCGCCCACACGAGAAGTTGTGAAGGAATTCACTGAAGAAATCGGCCAGACAGTGCAATCTGGAAATCATGGACACACGGCCTCCGGGAGCGTGCTGCCCGTTGCCTCGGCTTTGCCGTCAGCCCATCGGAAAGCCCGTCCCAACACTTTTTTTGGTACCCCATGGCCCGAAAACCAAAATCGCTGATGGCGCAAATTAAAACGATGGCACTACGCTGGCCCAATTTCAAACCGGAGCTGGGGCGCTATCCACAAACTGTGGTCTGGCGCGGCCAACTGGCCGGACTTGAAAGAGCATTTACTCTCTCCATCGAATATGGATCACCACTCGCTGATTCCAATCAGTTATGCCGAAAGATGCCGGTAATTCGAGTTCTATTCCCCAGATTGGTCATGAATTTTGCCGCAGAGGAGGAAGCTCCTTTGCCGCATGTTTATTTTGAAGAGCCGGATTACACCTTGTCGCCCTTGTGCTTGTTTGACCCCCAAGCCGGAGAATGGAATCGAACGATGTATATTGCCGACACAATCGTTCCTTGGGCTGCTCGCTGGCTAGCCTGCTACGAATTATGGGAGACGACGGGACGGTGGTACGGCGGCGGTCGACATGTTGACCTTAAGGAAAACGCGGATG
>JAGRBY010000835.1 GCA_020433835.1 Anaerolineae bacterium
TTTATCTTGCTGCTCGACTTCAGTTTGGCCGCGCTGGCTGCTTTCGGCGTTGATAAATTGACCCGCCCGCTGGCGGACATCGAGCAACAGTGGTTTGGCTCCTTGCTTAAAGTCCTCACCTGGGGCATCGGCGGGCTGATTGTAATCGCCGGGCCGCTGAGTTACTACGCGATGCTGGTCACCCAAGATCGCAACCCAGCCATCTTCAATCGGGCCATTGGGGCAGCATCGGGCGTGGCTTTCTTTGCTCTCTTTGCCGTTGCCGGTTTGGTGGTGCTGCATCTTATTCGCGCCAACCGGCTGCGCGGCTTCAACGCCGGTTTGGCTGTCATCGTCGTTATCGCGCTCGACCTGTTTACCCTGGGCTACAATGTCGATGTCGGTCACACCAATCCGGTCGCCGGTTTCGACCATCCCGACGCCATAGCCTTCCTCAAAAACGACCCCAACCTTTACCGCTTGGAAGTCACCACCGATGTCTGGCACGCCTGGCAGCCGGACACGGCTCTGCTGCACCAGGAGTTCGATGCCTGGGGCTTGTACAATCCGCTCACGTTGGCCGATACCACGCTGTACTGGAGTGGTGCGCCGCCGCGCAGTACGGGCCGCTACAACCTTTTGGGCATCAAATACATCATCGCCAGTAAAGCCGGTGCGCCCGCCGACGGCAATATCGTTTCGGTTTTTGAGGGCGATCCGCAGATCAATATCTATCTCAACCAGGATGCGCTGGCTCGCGTTCTGTTTGTGGGGCAATCGACGGTGGTGGCCGATCACGATGCCGCCTGGGAAGCCATTCGCGCCGACAGCTTTGATCCGGCCACAACGGTGGTGTTGGAGGGCGGACAGTCGCTCGATACCCAGCCGAACAGCACGCTGGCCATCATCGACTACACTATTCACCGCGTTGTTGTAGCAGTCGAGACCGATCAGCCCGGTTATTTAGTACTGTCCGATGCCTACTACCCCGGCTGGCGGGCTACCATCGACCAACAGCCGGCCACAATCGAACGGGCCAACTACGCTTTTCGAGCCGTCTATGTGCCGGAAGGTCAACATACCGTCGAATTTGTGTTCAATCCACCCATTTGGCAAATCGGTCTGGCGGTAAGTGGCGTAACAGCGTTGGTTCTGCTTGGTTGGGCCGGTTGGCGCTGGAAGAAAACGGCGTGATTGTTGCAATTTCAATAGAATGGTATATTTCTGTTCAAACAGTGACAGTCACTTGACCTTTGCATAAATCTACAAACGAAGCGGCGAGGCAGGATCGCGTGAAGACATTATATAAAAACAACCGACACACCGTGTTGGGTGGAATGACAATGATGGCTTTGTTTTTGCTGGCTTGCAACCTGGGCAATTCCCTCTATATTGGAACGCAACCGCCGTCGCTGCCCACCGACATACCCACCGCTACGGCGACGGCCACCCTTGAGCCGACACCGCCACCCACGCCAACCGCCTTGCCTGTCGAAGAAGAGAGCAACGCTATCGCCTTTATCGATGAGTTTGGTCGAGATTTTGCCGAAAAGCGGGTTATGGACGTTTACAAAAAAGTGTCGCCTTCGGTCGTTAACGTCAACACGCAGATTTTGCGGCGCAGCTTCTTTTTGGACGTTATTCCCGAAGAGGGTGCCGGCTCTGGGTTTGTGATCGATGACGAAGGCCACATTTTGACCAACTTCCACGTCATCGATCAGGCCCAGAGCATCGAAGTGACGTTTATCGACGAAACGACGCTGCCGGCGGAGTTGGTCGGAGCCGATCCGCGCAACGATGTCGCCGTGTTGAAGGTCGATGCGCCGCCGGAGCTGCTGGTGCCGGTCGAGTTGGGCGAGTCGGCCACCTTGCAGGTCGGTCAGCGGGCGGTGGTTATCGGCAATCCGTTTGGGCAATTTGGCAGCACTTTAACCACCGGGGTTATCAGCGCCCTTAATCGAAGCCTGCGGGGACAAGATGGGCGAGAGATTACCGGCATTATCCAAACCGATGCCGCTATCAATAAGGGCAACTCTGGCGGGCCGCTGCTGGACAGCGCCGGACGGGTGATCGGCATCAACACGGCTATTTTTAGCCCCAGCGGAACCAATGCCGGGGTTGGCTTCGCTGTGCCGGTCGATACCGTTCGGCGGGTGCTGCCCGATCTGCTGGAGTTGGGGCGCTATCGGCATCCGTGGTTAGGCATTCGGTATGCATACAAGATTACACCGGGCCTAAGCAGTTTGCTTGAGTTACCGACCGACGAAGGGCTGCTGCTGGTCGAACTGTACAGCGAAGGACCACTGGTCCGGCAAAATCTACAGGGAGCGCAGCAAGAGGTTCTTGTCGGCAACCAGCGGATCTTTATCGATGGCGATATCATCACGGCTATCGATGGGCAGCCGGTTACAAGTTTGGAACAACTGGATGTTTTACTCACGGTCTATCAGGTGGGTGACAGTGTCGAAGTGACCTACTTGCGCGGTAGCAATGAAGATACAGTCATCATAAGGTTAGAAGAAGAGGTGATAAGGTAGGAGGTTGGTCAGTCAGTTGGTTGGTTGGATAGATGAAGATTAGTCGGTTTTTTCGATGGCCAGGCAGTTGACAATGAGCGGTTCTTTAATGTCGAGGACGGGAACCATGTAATCGCCCATGCGAATGGCCATGTAGGTGCTCTCGTTACCGTCGAAGCGCATGGCGCGGGAGATGATGATGCCCCACCGTTCCCCAAGTGCAAGCATATTGGCCGCATGCTCTTCAAGCGTTAATCCGGTGGAGATGCTTAAAAAGAGATACTTTCGGTCGCGAGAGATAGCCACCGTCATTTTAGGCAGTGTGGTTTCCGTGTAGCGATCTAATCTGTCTTGATCAAACCACTCTTCTTTGGGATTGAAATCATACCGGCCGTTGAAAATAAAGATGGGGCCGGCTCCCCATGATACAATCGCCTTTTCAAAATCTTTATACTCGGTCATTACGTCGATGCTGTACCGATTTTCATTGAAGCTGGTCGGACGCAGGAAGAGGGCGGCCCGTCCCAGATGAAAGAAGAGTTCGCGGCCCATTTCGGTTTTGTTAGAGCCGACTATGCCGTGGTAATCGGCGTCGGTGATAACCAACGAATTAGGGCGCATGCAGAAAGACGGCG
>JAGRBY010000836.1 GCA_020433835.1 Anaerolineae bacterium
TCAAGCATCTGGCTCGACCCGAGGATGCCCGCCAGCTATCCACCGTCTTTCAAGTCTGGCAGCGGCACGATTGGGATTTGGAAGATTTACAGCCCATCTTTGAGTGGATCGAGCAGGCGCTGAAAAATTGTCCGCGCGTAGAAGATTACCTCTGGCCTCGACCCGGTCACGACTGGCTGGTGCAGCAAATCGAGCAGTTGGCCGAAGAACATCCCGACTGGGCCGTCGAAGCCGAGCTAGCCGCCGACCATCCTGTGCCCGAAACTTCGACCGATGAAGAACTGCTTGACGCCGAAGGGACGGAAACAGTGGCGCCCCGTCTGAACCCGCTGATACAGGTTGAAAAATATTTAAGTGACTTCAAAGGCTTGCTGCGTCGCTGGCAAGAGGCGGCTATTCTGCCCATCGACCAGTTGATTTTGGTTTTGGCCCAAGACCTGTTCGATAATCCGGCCGACCTGGCTCTAGCCCACAAATTTGCCGTTGTCTTGCGTCGCACCGCCGTCGATCAGCCCGGCTATCGCCTGCCCCAATTCGTCGAAGAGCTGGCCGAAATCGCCCGCAACCAGCGTCGCTTCTTGGGCTTCGATGAAGACTCGGTCGGCTTTGAGCCGCCAAAGGGCAAAGTCACCGTCTCGACGATGCACCGCGCCAAGGGTCTCGAATGGGATCGGGTTTATCTGATGGGTCTCAACAACTACAGCTTTCCCTCCGGCTTGCCCATGGACAGCTACTTCTCGGAAAAGTGGTTTGTGCGCGACTCGCTCAACCTGGAAGCCGAAGTCTTGGCCCAACTGGCCTCAGTGGCCAACCAGATCACCTACCAGGAAGGTCTCGCCACCGAAGAGTCCCGCCTCGATCTGGTCAAAGAGCGCCTGCGCCTGCTCTTTGTCGGCATGACCCGCGCCAAGCAAGAGTTAGTCGTCACCTTCAATACCGGCCAGCAATACCCCAACAAGCCCGATAACCTGCCGGCGGTGCCGTTTGTGGCGCTGCAAACGTGGTGGGAGGAAAACGGGGGTAAGGGGTAGGTTGTGAAAAGATGGGATAGGGGGTAGGTAGTAGGGATTAGGGGGAAAACGGAGAAAGACGAGGTAGAGGGTATATAGTGGGGATTATTTATGGGAAAGATTTTGCATTTTCAGCAGTTGGAAGTGTGGCAGGAGGCGCATAAGCTGACGCTGTTGGTTTATAAGATTACGAAGGCGTTTCCAAGCGAGGAGAAATTTGGATTAGTGTCGCAAATGCGTCGAGCGGCTGTTTCGATTCCGGCGAATATTGTTGAGGGCTTTAAGCGGCGTGGCTCACGCGACAAACTACGATTTTACAACATTGCCGAAGGTTCATTAGAAGAAGTCAAATACTTCTTCATCTTATCAAAGGACTTAAATTACATTTCAGCCACCGATGAACTCATCACCCAAGCCGAAGCCGTCGGTCGTTTACTCAACGGCCTAATCACCAGCGTCGAACGCCGCCCATGATCCCCCTAATCCCTACTACCTACCCCCTACCTCCGCAGCAACGGCAACTCGTCTTGTATGAAAAGGTCACAACGCCCATTTTATCTAATCGCCTAATCACCAGCATCGAACGCCGCTCATGATCCCCCTAATCCCTACTACCTACCCCCTACCCCCCGTTACCAAGGCGACTCGTCTAACACCATAGAAAGGACTCAAACCACCATGCTCTTACCCCAATCCTTCCAATTCAGCCAATCAAGTCTGCACGACTTTGAAACTTGCCCGCGTCGCTTTAAGCTGCGCTACTTAGACCGATTGCGTTGGCCGGCAGTCGAGGCCGAACCGATTGCCGAGGCCGAGAAGTTGGCTCGATTGGGACGGGACTTTCATCGGTTGGTGCAGCAGCATGTAATCGGCCTGGACGTCGAGACTTTGACCAGCTACCTGACCTCGGCGGAGGAAGAACTGCGAATATGGTGGCAAAGTTATCTGGCTCATCGACCGAAGGCACTTGAGTCGGCGACGCTGCATCCGGAGTTGACGCTGTCGGCCCCGCTGCGTGATTATCGCCTGCTGGCCCGCTTCGATCTGCTAGCGGTACTGCCCGACGGGCGATTCTTGATTATCGACTGGAAGACATCGCGTCAAAAACCGCAGCGTGAGCATTTGTCTCGTCGCGTGCAGACACGCGTCTATCCTTATGTACTGGCCCAGGCCGGTGCCGCTTTCAATCAAGGCCAACCCATCGACCCGGCGGCCATCACAATGGTCTACTGGTACGCCCAATTCCCCGACGAGCCGGAACAGTTCGCGTACAGTCCCCAGCTTTTCCAACGCGACGAACAATTCTTAATTCAATTGGTCGAGCAAATCAAAAGCAGCGACTTTCCGCTCGTTGAGAGCCTTCAACCTTGCCATCACTGCGTTTATCGGTCATACTGTAATCGAGGCGACAGCGCCGGCCCTCTAACCGAACTGCCACCCGAAGCCGAACCGGAAGCCGCGCTCGATGTGCTGGCCCTGGATTGGGAGCAAATCGCCGAAATACAGTTTTAGGGGATTGGAGATTAGGTGATAAGGAGATTGGGAGATTTATAAAGCATAGAAATCAAGAAAGCTGCCTGTTTCGGAACAGTAATTAGTAACTGGTAAGTGGTAATTAGAGATTGAATTACTACTTACTAATTACCACTTACCTGACTCAAATGCAGATGTTACTTGGTTTCCAAGCTTAAACCCAATCTCCTCATCTCCCAATCTCTTAATCTCCTTTTTTATGGAGTTATCGTGAACTGGCAAACCTTGAAAACCTTTCTGAACACCTTACAACCAAACACTCTGGCCCGCATGGTCATCGACATCGAAGATGCCCAGGAAGATTGGGAACATTACCCGGAAGAAGCCCCCTCGGCTGCGATGCGCAAGCAGATTAACCAGGTGTTAGGATATATCATGAAGCTGGGCGAAGATTGGGGCAATACCGCCGACTTTGATTTTGCCGACCTGATTGAACAAGTTCGCGCCGAGCAGCCGGTTGACGATTGGCTGTTGGATCGCGACCAGCAAGATCAAGACAATTGGACGCAGGATTTGCAGTAAATTATGCTTCAGTGGCAGCAGCCTCCTAAAGTTAACATCCCTGCCGATCTGCTCGA
>JAGRBY010000837.1 GCA_020433835.1 Anaerolineae bacterium
ATCTCCAATCTCTAGTCTCTGATCTCCCAAACAAAATGTTCTTGGTGACTCGGCTAGGTGTAAGAGCAATTTGCTTAGCCTCAGCCTTAGCCTCAGCCTTAGCCTAAAATAATCAGCGTTTGAAGTGATACTCTTAATTTCGAGGCCAACCATGCTGCTTGGAGTCCGCTGGAAAAGCATGCGACTAAAAATTATCGCCTGGTCATTTATCCCAACGACCATTATTTTGGGGGCCGTGGCGCTGGTCATGTTTATGGCCTACCAGCAAGTAACCGAAGATTTGGTTTTGGAGCGCAATCAGGATTTAGCCCGGCTGGCCGGCAGCCAACTTGCTACCGAATTAAGCGAGTACAGCACCATTTTAACCACGCTGGCCCGCACCGGCGCGATTTATCGGGCCGATCCGCAAAGCCAGCAGGATGCTTTGGAGCAGGCCGGTAACCGGTTGGTGGTTTTTGATGGCGGCGTGCTCATCCTCAACACCCACGGCACGGTCGTTGCCGCCTACCCGGAACGGCCCGATGCCCTGGGCGCGGACTGGTCTGATCGACCCTATTTCCAGCAAATTCTGCGCAGCAGCGGGCCGGTTTTCTCGAACATTACGGAAGATGGCCTCGATGGACGCCAGGTTATTACCATTTCCGTGCCGATCACCGATGAGCAAGGGGCCTTTCGCGGGACGCTGGTGGGGCTGTTCCGGTTGGGCGAGATCACCATCAGCCCCTTCTACGGCAGCATTGTCAAACTGCGCGTCAGCGAAACAGGCAGTACCGAACTGGTCGATGATACGGGCCGCCTGATCTATCAGGCTGATCCAACCCAGGTCGGGCAGGATTTCTCGGCTGAGCCGTTTGTGCAGCAGGTGATGGCCGGTCGGGTTGGCTCGCAGCGCACGCAGGATATCGACGGCACAGAAATTCTGGTGGCCTACGCGCCGGTCCCCGGTACGCCCTGGGGCCTCATTACTGAAGAAAAGTGGGCCACGCTGCTGGAGGCCGGCCAGGGTTATCAATATTTTCTGCTGTTTCTGCTGGCTTTGGGCATCATCGTGCCGGCCCTGGTCGTCACCGCCGGGGTGCAGTTGCTAACCCAGCCGATCAACGATCTCATCGAAGGGGCCAAAGCCGTCGCGATGGGCAACTTTGGCCACACCATTACCGTCAATACCGGCGACGAACTGCAAGAGTTAGCCACCCAATTCAACCGGATGTCGGCCCAGCTCCAGCGCTCGTATAACTATCTCGAACAGCGCATTGCCGGACGCACCCAGGCCTTGTCAACCATCAACGCCATTTCGGCGGTCGTCAGCCGGTCGATGGATTTGGATGAAACGCTGCAAGATGCGCTCGACAAAACGCTGGAGATTACCTCGACTACCGTGGGCGGCGTTTTTCTCTTGAACGAGGGCGAAGACCAGCTGCATTTAACCGCGCAGCGTGGTATGTCAGACGCGATGGTCGCTGTGGTTAGCGAATTTCCGCTGGAAACCGATATCACCGCCCAACGTGCCATCCGCAAGGGCCGACCCGTCATTCGCGAACTGGCCGACTATCCGGAGGGAACGTGGCACGATTTGTTGACAACCGAAGACTGGCAGCGCATTATTAGCCTGCCGTTAGTCACCAAAGGCAACTCGATCGGCACTATCACGCTCTTTACGCACAGCCCCGATCTGCTGATTGTTGAGCATATCCAACTACTGGCGGCTATCGGCCAGCAAATTGGGGTGGCGATTGAGAATGCGCAGTTGTATGCCCAGGCGCAGCAGTTGGCTATGGCCAAGGAGCGGCAGCGGTTGGCCCGCGATCTGCACGACTCGGTCACACAGGCGTTGTACGGCGTCACGCTCTATGCCGAGGCGGCTAATCGCCAAATCGCTGTTGGTGAGACCGACCGGGCCGTGGAAAATCTTAGCGAACTGCGGGCTACCGCCCAGGAAGCGCTGCGTGAGATTCGGCTGTTGATCTTTGAACTGCGCCCGCCGGTTTTAGAAGAGCAAGGCTTGGCCGCCGCCCTCCAGGCTCGTTTGGAGAGCGTGGAAGGCCGATCCGGACTGAAAACAATTTTAGATGTGGAAAACAAACCCGAAGCGCGTTTACCGATGGACACCGAAGTAGGCTTGTATCGCATCGCCCAGGAGGCACTAAACAACGTCCTTAAGCATGCCCAGGCCCACGAAGTCCACGTGTGCTTGCAAGATCTGCCGGCCGAGCACAAGGTCGTCTTGGAAATTGCCGATGATGGCCAGGGCTTCGATGCCACCAACGGCAATGGCAGCGGTCGATTGGGGCTGCACACCATGCGCGAGCGAGCGGCTCTGTTAAACGGCGATTTAACGATCAGCAGCCAACCGGGGCAAGGAACGCGAATACGAGTGGAGATAACGTATGACAAAGTCAATTAAAGTGTTAGTTGTCGATGATCACCTCATTGTGCGCCGGGGGATTCGGGCGCTGTTAACCACCGAGGCCGACATCGAAGTGGTGGGCGAAGCCACCAACGGCCGGGAAGCCATCGCCCAAACGGAGGCCCTGCAACCCGATGTTATTTTGATGGATTTGGTAATGCCGGAAATGGACGGCATCGAGGCCATTACCCGCATCACCAGCCATAACCCGCAGGCGCGGATTGTGGTGCTGACCAGCTTCGCTACCGACGAGAAAGTTTTCCCGGCCATCAAAGCCGGGGCGCTGGGCTATCTGTTGAAAGACTCCGATCCCGGTGAGTTGGTTCAGGCCATCCACCAGGTTCACCGGGGCGAGTCGTCGCTGCATCCGACCATCGCCCGCAAATTGCTGCAAGAGTTATCGCGCCCGGCCCAGCGCCCGCCCACCGCCGAACCGCTAACCGAACGGGAGGTGGCCGTACTCAAGCTGATCGCCCACGGCCTAAGCAACCAGGAAATCGCCGATAAACTCGTTATCAGCGAGGCCACTGTGCGTACCCACGTCAGCAATATTCTGGGTAAACTGCATCTAGCCAGCCGTACGCAAGCAGCGTTGTATGCCCTGAGGGAGGGGTTGGCTTCGTTGGATGATTGAGGGGGAGATTAGAGATTGGAGACTACACTAAAAACAGAAAGAGACCAGCACTTTTAGGTATATGCTTCGTCATGCCCG
>JAGRBY010000838.1 GCA_020433835.1 Anaerolineae bacterium
CGGGCAGTACCCGTTATCGGCTTGACCCCGGCGACTCAAAGTTCGACAATTTGTATTTGGCGGGCGATTGGACGCTCAATGCGTTTAACGCCGGTAATGTGGAGGCAGCGACCATTTCGGGGCTGTTGGCCTCGAATTCGATGAGCGGTTATCCGCAACGCGATAAGATTGTCGGCTGGAACTTTGGGCGGGGGTTGTCGACGTGAAAAAAACACCCAACCAGGATTTTTTGGTGGTTATGGGCATGGTCGCCCTGTTGGTTATTCCGGCGGTGTTTACGCTGCGAGCGGTTGATCATCCCGGTGAGTTGGTTATTTCATCGCCAAACCCGACGCCACTGGGCTACACCTGGAGTTTGCTCATCTTTTTACTACCGGTGGCGGCTATTGTTTGGTGGTTTTTTCATCATCCCGAATACCAAATCGAGCGCAAGGCGTTTTTAATAACCATCTCTTTTTTCTCGGTAGCCGGAGCAGCGCTAGATATATTGTTGGGCAACACCTTTTTTTATTTTCCTAACGAAGGGGCCGTTATTGGTATCCGTATATACGGCTATGAATTTGGGCAAGGGTGGGTAAAGGATATCCCTATTGAAGAGCTGCTCTTTTACTTTTTAGGCAGCTTGTTTATGCTGCTGGTTTATGTATGGGGCGATTTGTACTGGTTTGGGGCGTATACGCTTGATAGTTATGAAGAGGAATCGCGCCACGTTGATAAGATTGTCAAACCGCACTGGCACTCAGTTATTGGGGGGGTGGTGTTGGTTATTGCCGGCTACATCTATAAAAAGTACGGATCGCATCCCTACCACGAGGGCTTTCCCGGTTATTTTTCGGTGTTGGTTATGACTTTTGTTACCGCAACGTTTGTTTTTTTCAGAACTGTAAAGCCATTTGTCAATTGGCGGGCTTATAGTTTAACATTATACTCACTACTGTCAGTGAGTTTGCTGTGGGAAGCAACACTCGGTGTGCCGTATGGCTGGTGGAAATACCATCCGGAACAAATGCTGGGTATTTTCATTGGGGCCTGGTCGCATTTACCGGTTGAAGCCGTACTATTGTGGTTTGTGGCCGGTTGGGGCGTGGTGATGATTTTTGAAGTGCTGCGCATCTATCTCCACATGCACCGCTCACCCGGCGAGGCCTTTTTTGGACGTAAATCCTGAAAGTATTACCCTATATGATCAACATTTCCGGCTATCAAATCGACAAGAAAATCCACGAAAGCTCCAACTCCCTTATCTATCGCGGACGACGAACGCTGGATAACCTTCCGGTTATTCTTAAGGCGCAGAAAAAGGAGTATCCCTCGCCGGAGGAGATAGCGCGTTTTCGGCTGGAGTACGATATCATCAACACACTTGATACGGCGGGCGTGGTTCGGCTCTATGGGCTGGAACACTATCGCAACGGGTTGGTGATGATTATGGAAGATTTAGCCGCCGAGTCGCTGAGCAGCCTCATCCGCTCCGGGCCGCTGGCGCTGCCCCAATTTCTAGAAGCGGCCATTAAAATCGCCGACATTCTGGCCCAAATTCATCAGCACAATGTGATGCACAAAGATATCAACTCTTCTAACATTGTGGCGAAACCGGCCAACGGCGAAAGTCGTCACAGTTGGGAAATTAAGATTATCGACTTTGGTCTGGCAACGGTGCTGTCGCGTGAAACGCCCAGCATTCGTAACCCTCATATTTTAGAGGGCACTCTGGCTTATATGTCGCCGGAGCAAACCGGCCGTATGAATCGAGCGGTCGATTATCGCACCGATTTTTATTCGCTGGGCGTGACCTTTTACGAACTGCTGACCGGACACCTGCCGTTCCAAAGCCATGATGCGCTGGAGATGGTTCACAGCCACATCGCCCGGCGGCCCATCCCCCCCTACGAAATACAACCGGCGATACCGGCTGCCCTGTCTGACATCATCATGAAACTGCTGGCCAAAACCGCCGAAGATCGCTATCAAAGCGCTTACGGCCTAAAAAGAGATTTAGAGCAATGCCTGACCCAGCTGCAAACAAAGAGCAGCATCGAACCCTTTGTTTTGGGCCAGCACGATATCAGCGACAAATTTCAAATTCCCCAAAAACTGTACGGTCGCGATGAAGAAGCAGCGGTGATTATGGCCGCCTTTGATCGGATTAGCGAGGGGGCCACGGAACTGCTGTTGGTGTCCGGTTACTCCGGTATCGGGAAAACGGCGCTTATTCAAGAGCTGCAAAAACCTCTGGTGCGGCAGCGCGGTTATTTCATTAGCGGTAAGTTCGATCAGCTTCAGCGCAACCTGCCTTATCACGCCATTATCCAGGCGTTCCAATCGCTTATGCAGCAGCTTTTGGCCGAAAATGAAACGCAGTTGGCCTACTGGAACGAGCAGCTGCTGGCAGCGTTAGGCCCTAACGGGCAGGTGATTATCGAAGTTATTCCCGAAGTAGAGCTGATTATCGGCCCGCAGCCGCCTGTGCCCAAGCTACCCACTTCTGAGGCACAGAACCGTTTCAACCTGGTTTTTCAAAACTTTGTGCGTGTTTTTGCCCAACGCCAGCACCCTCTGGTTGTTTTTCTCGATGATTTGCAGTGGGCCGACTCGACCACCATCAATCTCATCGAACTTTTGGTGACCGACCCCGACACGGGCCATCTGCTTTTGATCGGCGCTTACCGCAGTAACGATGTCGATGAAGGTCACCCGCTGCTGGTAACGCTCAACGCCTTACAAAAAACCGAGGCCCGCACTACGCAAATTTCGCTGACGCCGCTTGCTCTGACCGATATAACCCAGTTAATTAGCGATACTTTGACCTGTACCCGCCAAGAGGCCCAACCGCTGGCCGAGTTAACGCTTAACAAAACCAACGGCAATCCCTTCTTTGTCAACGAATTTTTGAATTCGCTGTATGAAGACAAGTGGCTGAACTTTGTGCCGCCCGGAGCCTCAACCGAATCTACCGGCTGGCAGTGGGATATGGCCCAACTGCGGCAGCTCAGCATTACCGATAACGTGGTTGAGCTGATGGCCGCCAAAATTCAAAAACTGCCGGAAGCGGCCCAGGATATTCTTAAACGGGCGGCCTGTATCGGCAATAAATTTGAGCTGGGAACGCTGG
>JAGRBY010000839.1 GCA_020433835.1 Anaerolineae bacterium
TGAGTCGCTTAACGCCTGCCTCTTTGTTATAATAGGCCTGTGGTACGGAGGTGTTCACTTTGTGCGAACCGGCCGGGCTGCCGCCTTCATACTTGTAGTAAATGCGGGCCGGGGTATCGAGTGCCTTCTCCAGGCGTCGCGCTCGAAACAGCGGTGATGGTCGCCACTGGCGGTAGATATCGCGCACCGGGGTGGGGATTTCAATTTCGCGCTCCGTGCTGACCTCTTGCATAATCAAGGCCATGGGTAAAATCGGGGCCAAATCATCGGGGCCGATGGGTTGGTGGGTGCCGGGGTGCAGCGGGGGAGCCAGCGGCTCGGGCAGGTCGGCCTGGATATTGTACCAGGCTTGGGGGATACGATCTTCGGGTAAAAAATATTTAACGGTACTCATAAAACTCTCCTTGGTTTAGATATTTGTGTCATAGCGTCTTACAATTTTTCTTGTAGGCGATAGTCGCTGGGGCGATAGACTTTTGTCTAATTCGTCTGATGGTGAAGTCGCGCAGAGTATAGCATATTGCCCAAGCAGCGTCAATCAACCTAAAATAGTCTCCCAAATCTCATTTTAGAGCAAAGACCTGTCAGGTTTTGTTCGAAATTTTACGACAGATATAATTTCCGAATGAAAAATTGTCGTTGATAGAGCACAATTTCCGAAAAGCTGTCAGGTCTGGTCATATTCACTGAGGAAAACATGAGCAAAAAATGGCAAACGATTTGGCTGCTGGCCCTGGCCGAACTGCTGGCGATGGGCATGTGGTTTTCGGCTTCGGCAGTGACCCCGGCTTTGACGGCGGAGTGGAATTTGAGCGGCGGCGATGCGGCCTGGCTGACGATGTCGGTGCAGATCGGTTTTGTGGTGGGCGCGTTTTTGAGCGCCCTTTTCAATGTGGCCGATGTCTGGCCGCCGCGAACGGTCTTTGCGTTGGGTGCTATATTGGGGGCGCTGGTTAACGGCTTGATTGCCTGGCAAGCGACCGGCATGGCGACGACGATCCCCCTGCGCTTTTTGACCGGCTTTGCGCTGGCGGCGGTCTATCCGGTCGGGATGAAAATTATGGCGACCTGGATGAAGGAGGATCGCGGCCTGGGGTTGGGTCTGCTAGTGGGGGCGCTAACGATTGGTTCGGCCTCGCCCCATTTGATTCGCGCTTTGGGCGGCATCAACGATTGGCGACTGGTGCTGTACGCGGCTTCGGCCTTGGCTTTTATGGGTGGGTTAATTGTCTGGCAGTTTGGCGAGCTAGGGCCGTTTCGCACCGCGCCTGCTCCGTTTCGTTGGCGCTACATCGGTGAGGCGCTGGCCGACCGGGGTGTGCGGCTGGCAAACTTCGGTTACCTCGGTCATCAGTGGGAACTGTACGCCATGTGGACCTGGATTCCTCTATTTCTGCTGGAGTCGTATCGCGCCGCCGGTCCGACCACCTGGTTCGGCCAAAACCCAGAGCGCAACGCCGCCTTTTTGGCCTTCGCCGTCATCGGGGTCGGCGGGTTGGGCAGTCTGCTGGCCGGTCTGGTCGCCGACCGCTGGGGACGGACGCGGACGACCATCGTCAGTATGGTTGTGAGCGGATGTTGTGCTGCGAGTATCGGCTTTTTCTTTGGGCAAAGTCCGCTGCTGGTGACGATCATCGCATTGATTTGGGGCTTTGCCATCGTCGCCGACTCGGCCCAGTTTAGCACCGCCGTCAGCGAGCTATCGATGCGGGAATATATGGGCACGGCCTTAACCATGCAGACCAGCCTCGGCTTTTTGCTAACGCTGGCCTCGATTCGGCTTATTCCGGTGTTAGTGGGCATTATCGGCTGGCAGTGGGCGTTCGCCGTGTTGGCGCTCGGCCCGATGTTTGGAGTGTGGGCTATGCGGGCTTTGCAGCAGTCGCCGCAGGCGGTGCAACTGGCCGGCGGGCGGGGGTAATATTATTCGTTACGATATAGTCGTAATAACTTCGAGGTTTTCAATGTTTTCGAAATCTGAAGGGTTATGGGTAATCAGTCGTTAATGTTGTTTCAAGTTGTTTTTTTCGATGTTCTCCCCAACTGCGTATAGCTGCCCACTGATACAACTCAGCTACGGTCATAAATGAAATCGCTAGATGCTGCCCTTTTAAATGCTGGACATACGGTTTAGCTCGACTATCACCCTTATGCAAAAACGAGACAATATTGGGGTCAAGTAAAACGATACTCATTGCTCTAGCAAACTGTCTTCTTGACGTTGTTGGGATATATATTCAATAAAATCATCCACCGTTTCATCTTCAGGCCAAAAGTTAACCTTTAATGTGGAGATGTCTTGGATGACGGGCGTTTGTTGGGTTTGGACGAGTTCCTCAATGGCAGGGGGATTCCAGAAATCGCTTGCCGATAACGCTTCTTGGTGGTTCTGATATAAAAACTGAGAAACAGCTCTTATCAATTCCATCTGTTCAAGCGGAGAGAGTTCTCTAGCGGAGTTAATCAAAGTTTCTAATTTTGTTGTTTTCATAAGCACCTCCGATAAAACAGCGAATATGGAATAATAATATTCTACTCTATTGTGGCGACCATCAAAATTCCGTTCACGCATTCAGTTGTGGCAACCATAATGAGGATATAGAATTCCCCCAAAAAGCACCGTCAGCCCAATCATCGCCCCTATACGTCTTGCTGCATTTGGCTGGTAAGACACACGTTATTGTTTTAATAGTGCATCAAAGCAAAATCATTAATGTCACAGAAACCAGACTGGCTAGAATGGTCCTGAAAGAATTCCAAAAGTTCCACCGGGACTCAAAATCGTCACGGGCCTGTTTCTGCATGATGTTATCTGCTGAAGATACATCATGCGCCTGAAGCCGATTATTTAGTGGAACGTTTATGGTGATGGTTGGAAGCTGAACACCAACGATATAGGCGAATGTCGCCAGTAATAGGGTGATTCGGGAAATACCGTCCAGTTGCCAGATGCCGAAAACTGCTGAAAAAATGAGGGTTAAGGCCGAACCGACCCAAACGATGATAAAAAGCGGGTGATTGTTCTGGATGATGCCATCCATAACCTGAAAAGCCCGAATAAACTCGCTATCCGGTAATGCTTTGATGCCGGGCATCACCACAATCG
>JAGRBY010000083.1 GCA_020433835.1 Anaerolineae bacterium
AGCGGAGTGAGCATCCTCAGATGCGAACGGCAAGGGCTAAACCGCTCCGCATCTGAGGCCTGTCCTGAGCGTAGTTGAAGGGAGGCTCCGCGCCTCGCTGGTAACAGGTAATTCAATCTCCAATCTCTAATTACCAGTTACCAGTTACCAAATTAGTTAACCGTAACCTGCCCATACACCTCGGTCGTGTTGCCGTCGAGGTCTTCTATAATAAAGCCGACAACATACGGGCCGGGAGCGGCGTCGAGTTCCTGCCAGGTAAAGGGTTGATCGCCGAAGGTGAGCGTGTCGCCGGTTTGTTGTGAAACCTGGGCCACGTTGCCCTGCTGATCCAAATCGAGCCAGCGTTCGAGCACGGTGAAGGTGTCGCCGGTTTGGGGAACAATCTCACGCGGTGCGCCGGTGCCGTCTTCGTTGGTGAAGCCGACCACCTGGCGCATAATGCCGTTGTTGAAGTAGAGGCGGGCGGCTCGCGTTTCGCCGCCGTCGGCATAGGTGTACAGGCCATCGACGGTGTAGATAGCATCCTCAAAGGTTGCGCCGTAGCTCTGCGGCTCAAAGCGGGCGACGACGGAATTGACGCCGTCGTCGATGGCAAAGACAATCGGCTCCCACTCGAACTCCATCGTGAAGGTGCCCTGTTGGCTCCAAACCGGATAGTAGACGCCGTCGATTTCGCGGGTGTCGTTGCTGTCCAGGTAGTCGGAGTCGGCCACGAAGATGGAACTGCCGGACTGATCAAGAAAACCGACGAAGAGGTAGATATAGCCAACATCTTGGCCGGTAATATCGATGCTGAGCAGCACCGGCTGGCCCGGAGCCGCCACGTTGTCGGACAGGGTGATGGGCGAGACCTGAATCGGCCCGGCTCCCGGCGCACTAACGCTGGTGCTTGGTTCCGGGATAGCGACAGTGTTGGTATCGGGTTCGAAGGAGCGGCCGGTGTAGTGGTAGGCCAGGAAATCGTCCCACAGCGACTCGCCGGCAAAGCGACGGGAGATGGGGATGTACGATTGCGGGCCGGTAGCGGGTGTTTGGTAAAGCTGCGAGTTGGGGAAGTAAATCGACACGCCGGTTGAGCCTGGCTTTTTGGGGCCGTGCTTTTCGGCGATGACAGCGCGGTCGATGGCCGCCAACACCTTGTTGGCCGGCTCGGTTAGGGCCGAGCTGCCGCCTTCTTGTTTAAGCAGCGCCACAAAGTTACCCAGATCGATATACGAGGGCGGGATGGACGAACCAAAGACGCTGGTAAACGACTGGGCGTAACTGCGGGCCTGAGCCACGGTGCGCTGATCGACATTTTGCAGGGCGTAGGAGAAGTCGTTAACGCTGCTAACCAGAGCCGGAATGGCCGACAGGTCAACTGCCGTCAAGGTGATACTTTGTTCTAGCTGCCGCGTTAATTGATCGGCGGTGGGGCCGCCGCCGCCACCACCAAGCAGGCCGAACAGCCCGCCCATCGGTGATCCCCGGCCAACGAATTCGGCGCGGGCCTGGTCATCGACAATACGCTGATCGTCTTGGATGTAGCTTTCGACAATAAGTTGGCTGAGGCCGGCCCCGTCGATGTTGGGGTTGGCCTTCAGCGTTTTCAAAAAGCCGGTATAGGCCCAGCCCAACGACGGTTCCACTTCTTGTGAAGCAACGGCGTAGCGGCTGTGCGGCTCCAGGGCGCTGAACACTTCCAGATGGCCCATCAAACAGGCATCCATACCGATTAGCTCAAATTTGTCTATCCCGGTTTGAGCGCGAATTTCCCCCAGCGCGTCATCCAGTTCCATCAGGTACAGTTGGTTGCCCAGGGCCGAGGCCAGCGGAATGGACGGGTCGCCGCGTCCGCCGGGGTCGGGGTCGCTCCAGCCGCCGGGCCAGCCCATGCCGTGGTCAGACATAATCAAGACGTATTTGTCGGCCGGGAAGGTATCGACGGCCCAGGTGACAAAATCGACCAGGGTTTGGCCGTCAGACATATTGACTTCGCCCAGGTCGGCCAGCTCTTGCGAGGCTACGTGCTGAAGATCGTTGTCTTGGGTGACGTAGAAGCGTTTGGCCGTGGTCCAGTCACCGTCGCCCTGAAAACCGGCCCGGTAGCGGTCAACCTGGGCCACAATGTGGACGTTGTCGCTGGAGCCGACGCGCTCGGCTTCGTTGAGGTCAACGTAAATATCTTGTTCCAGAATTTTGTCATCGGCATCCTGGTAGAGCATCACCAGCCAGCTTTGCCCATCGCCGGAAGCGGCAGGCGGGGTGAAGGGTTTGGAATTAACCGTGGGCAAACTTTGCGGGGTGGGTGCAGCCGCTGGGCGGGTGGCGACGGCGACATTGCCGGACTCCTGCGGCACGCTGCTGCCGGAATCATCCGAACCGCCAAACAGCCACATCAGCGGCAAGGCGCAGATCACAATAATGATCAAGATACCGATCATCGGCAAAGAAAGCTTGCCACCCGGCAGCGGCGACCCACCGGAGCCTGAGGAAGTAGGGGGTCGATAGCCGCCGCCCGAACCCGAACCGCCAGAGCCGCCCGATCCTGAACTGCCTTGCCCGCCGGAACCGCCGGGACGTCTGCGCTGCGGCGCGGAAGCGCGTTCGCGGGGCTGGCCGCTGTCCGAGCCGCTGCGGCGTCGCCGCTGGACGCGGATGGTTTCTTTATCATCACTGGCCAACAACCAGGGTGTTATCAGCGGGGTAGCTGAAACCGGTCTCAATGCACGAAGCGAAACGGCGGCCTCCGTTAGGAAATTGAAGGCTCCATCAAATCTACGGTTCTGCTTCATTATTTCTCCTCATTAAGAAAACTAGTGGCGTTAATTTGCACAAAATATGCGCCTGCATTGTAACCGGAGACACGCTGCTTTGACAAATGGCTAGCCGGGCCTACGAGATTTGCTCACAGAAAATTCGGCCACATTATCGAAACCCTTAGGAATGAGAATTAAGTAACTTACCCAGTTCTGTCGGGTAAATGGTAACTGGTAATTAGAGACTGGAGATTGAATAACCATTTACCAATTACCTAAACGTCAATGTGGAAGTTATTGTATTCACGATCCTTAGCGTAACAGCATAAGACAGATTAAATTATAACCACTTTCTAAGAGGGTTCTTATAAAATTAAATGACTTCCGTGTAACAATAGCACCATTCTAGCCACAATAACCCAATCTGGTTAATCAACGCAACAGTATTACGAAATGATCATAGAAGACACCCTTGTTTGCCTTTGCACGCGACAGAATTTCGAATCGAGTCATAGCCAAACTTTACTTCATCTTTGCCAAACCCAATCCGTTCAGTGGGACACCGTTTACGCGATTGCCGAACAGCATCAGATTGCGCCGCTGGTTTACCACAACTTATCGAAGTGTTCCCCCGAAGAGTTAAATATCCCCCCCGCCGTTCTTGCTCGCTTTAAGAAAGCTCAAATTCGCAATATTTTCGCCAAGAAACGAACCCAAGCCGCGCTGAAAAAGGTTCTGGCTCTTTTTGCGCAAAAGGGCATTGATGTGATGGTGGTTAAGGGCGAAGCGTTGAGCCAATTGGTGTATGAACGGCCCTGGTACACCGTTTCGTATGACGTCGATCTGGTTATTCGAGCCAGGGAAGCGGACCTGGTTAAGGCTGACTATTGGGAGATTCTGGAATTTCTGGAAAAGTTTAACCAGGAACGCAGCGAGTTTAAAGAGCATATCGAGTATGACTTTTATGAGCATCACGATGTGACGATGAATAATATTTTAAGCATTGATTGGCATCGTATCTGGGCCGAAGCGCGTAAAATTCAGATTGGCGGTTATGATGTTTTTGTGATGACCCCCGAAGACATGCTGCTAACGACGGCTATCAATAGCTGTCGCAAGCGCTTTTTTCGGCTTAAATCTTTATGCGATCTGGCAACCATTGTTGAAACACACCTCGACCTCGATTGGGAGGCGGTTATTCGTAAGGCCCATGCGTATAAATGCAACACCATTTTATATACGGCTTTTGTGGTTACGCAAGCGACCTTGGGCTGTCGGTTGCCTGATGGGATTATGACCGCTCTAAAGGTCAATCAACTTCGAGGTTCGCTTGTTCATTATCTGGTTCGCTCTTTATCTCAACAATTATCATTATCAAACTTATTTGTCCAGTCGGAAAATGCAACGTTCAAACGTACGTTGAGTTGGCCGTTGTTTCTAACCTATGTTACCTATCGGGTTGATCTCTTTTTGCCCAAGCTAGGTGAACTCTATACTGCCTGGCGTAATCCGCCGCCACCCGTTCCCAGTTAGCAGCTTACACAACCAAGGATTTCACCATGAAAGACCGCTCCATCCTGGTGATAGATGTCTGGATGCCGACGCCGGATCGCGATAGTGCTTCACTAAGAATAGTTAATTTGCTTTCCATTTTAGAGCAGATGGTGGGCCGGGTAACGTTTGGCGTTGGCGATCCTCCGCATTGGCGCACGGCTGAAAAGTGGCGGCCTTTGGTTCAGCCGCTCCAAGGTTCGATGATCAGGTTGGTTGAAGGGAACGCCGCTATTGAAGCCCACCTGAAGCAACAGGGGCAAGATTATGATGTGGTCATATTGAGCCGGCTCAGCGTGGCGAGCCGGTATCTGCCGACGGTGCGTCGCTATGCACCCCAGGCGGCTGTGGTCTTCGACACCACCGATCTCCATTTCTTGCGCGGCTTTCGCGGAGCCAAGGTAACGGGCAAAGTCAATTTAATGCGAAGCGCCTTGCTGGCGAAAAAGGATGAATTAGCCCTGGCTCGCCAAGCGGACTGCACGCTCGTTGTTAGCCCTGTAGAGAAAACCATTTTAGAAGAAGAATGTCCCGATATATCGGTTCAGGTTATTTCAAACATTCATACGGCCTATGGTTCTCGGAAACCATTTTCAGAGCGAAGCGGAATTATCTTTGTCGGTTCGTTCCCGCATCATCCCAATGTCGATGGGATGGTGTATTTTTATCAGGATATTTACCCCCTGCTCAAAGAACAATTGCCGGATATAACGATCACCATCATCGGCAGCGATCCGCCGGAATGGCTAAAACAGGCCGCTGACGAGCAATTTATCGTCACCGATTATGTACCCGACATTGCGCCTTATTTCGACCACAGCCGCCTCTCGATTGCGCCACTCCGTTACGGGGCGGGGGTTAAAGGCAAAGTCTTGCTGAGCATGGGCTACGGCGTGCCGGTGGTGGCTTCTTCAATCGCGGCTGAAGGCATTCCTGTGGTCAATGGTCGCGATATGCTCATCGCCGATACGCCGGCAAGCTTTAGCGAAGCCATCGTTGAACTTTATTATAATGAAGCACTGTGGGATCAGATGTCGGCCAATGGGCTTAAGATCATTGACAAACATTTTTCTTTTACCACCGCCCGACAAGCCTTAACAGACTTATTAAATAGTTTGGGTCGAACAGTTCGAGTTGAGGGCAGCGATGTTTACGAAAGCGCATCTATTACGGAGGAAATATAACGATGCTTAATCCACCACCTCTGGTCAGTGTTATCATCCCTGTGTATAACGCCGAGCCGTATGTGGCTGAGGCCATAGAAAGCGTGCTGGCCCAGAGTTACAACCATATCGAAATCATCGCCGTTGATGATGGTTCAACCGACAACAGCGCAGCGGTAGTCAAACGCTTCCCGGCCGTTCACTATTATACTCAGCCCAATGCCGGTATCAGTGCCACGCGCAACCGGGGTATAAAACAGGCGCAGGGCGACTTTCTGGCTTTTCTCGATGCCGATGATGTCTGGGTGAAAGAGAAGCTAGCCTTGCAGCTTGCTGCCTTTGAAGAGAATGCCCATCTGGATGTTGTGTTCGGCCACGTGAAGCAGTTTCGCAGCCCCGAGCTTAAAACAGTGCCAAATAACAAACCGTCTACCGTAGAGCCGCTCATGCCGGGCCATATCCCTTCAACCATGCTCATCAAGCGCGATGCTTTTTTTCGGGTAGGGCTGTTTGAAACCAACTGGAAAATGGGCGAATTTGCCAGTTGGTATCTACGGTCGTTGGAACAAGGGTTACAGCACATAATGCTGCCTGATCTGGTTGCCCGGCGACGGGTTCATGAAACAAATAACGGTATTCAACAGCGTACATCAATTCATGATTACGTGCATATTATCAAGGCCTCGCTTGATCGCCGTCGAGCGGCTGCTCTTAAGCGCGAGGAAAACAAAAAACACAGTTAAAATTTTTTTACAGGAGATTTAGCATGACCTATTTTCAAATCAATTCACCCCATGTTATTCACGAAATCATCGACGGCGAAGCCGTGCTGGTTAACCTGGAAAGCGGCAGCTACTACAGCATCGACAATATTGGGGCGGTCGTTTGGGATTACGTAGAAAAAGGTTTCAGCAGCAGCCAGATTGTTGAGGCCGTGGCGGCCCAATATGACGGCAAAGCGGCTGATATCGATCAAGGTGTGCAAAATCTGTTCACCCAACTGCAAGCCGAGCAGTTAATTGTGCCCATCGAATCGTCGCCAACGAACGGACATGCCCCCGCGCTAAATGCAGCAGCGAATGGGCCGGATAAACCGCCATTTGAAGCGCCCGTCTTGCATAAATATACCGATATGGAAGACCTGCTCTTGTTAGACCCCATTCACGATGTGGATGAGACAGGCTGGCCCAATTTACCTGAAAATGTATAACTATGAATCATCAAACAAACCCGTCTAAGACTTTGTCGCGGAGAATACAACCTAATCCCGCTGCATTTTTTGAAACGGTTTACCAAGCCTTTCAAAATGCGGAACAGGCTGTGGGGAGTTCCATCGACCGCTACTACAGCATTGATGGCCATACCATCCGGTTACGCTTTGCCGGACCGGCCCTGGTTGATGACCTTACGCCGGCGCTGGAACATCATGCCACCCCGCCCACGTCGGCACCGGCATTGACTATTTGTATTTGGGATTCGATGTCGACCCAAACGGAATGGCCGTCGTTTCCGTGGTGGGAATACTTCATGCATGTGAATTCAAACGGCGAAAAGGTTAGCAACCTTTATACACCTCGGGGTGACATACGCGGTTACAATGATGGTCGAATTTACACCCATATTGGGGCTGACTTGTTCAGTATACTGGATATCAAACAGAATATAGCTGTTTATTGGTGTCAAGACGCGGCGCAATTGCCCTTGTACGAAAAGGGAGCGCCGGTTCGTACCATTCTACACTGGTGGCTGCGTGACAAAGGGCTACAACTCCTACACGCCGGAGCCATTGGCACGCCCGATGGAGCCGTGTTGCTGGCCGGCAAAGGGGGATCGGGCAAATCGACCACCGCTCTGACCGGGCTACAAAGCGACCTATTGTATCTAAGCGATGATTATTCGTTGGTAAAGTTAGGGTCACCACCCCACGTATACAGTTTATACAACACTGCCAAAGTGCGCCCGGATAATCTAAAGCGGGTGCCACATCTTCATCACGCACTAACCAATGCCAATCGGCTTGAGACAGAAAAAGCGCTCTTTTTTATCGGGCAGCATTATCCCGATAAAATCGTCAGCGATTTGCCCATTCGAGCCATTCTGCTACCAAAGGTAACAGGGCTGCCAGACACCACCATCGAACCGGCTGGTGCTAAAGAGGCCTTAAGTTCCTTGGCTTTAAGTTCCTTGCACCAGTTGGCCGGCTCCGGGAAAGCGTTGATACACACCATCAACCAACTGGTCAATCAGGTGCCAATTTATCATCTAAAACTGGGCACAGAACTCGATCAAATTCCTATGGTAATTTCAGATGTCATCGCCAGGGAGTCGGCACCATGAATACCTATCCAAACCAACTAACAAGATTCAGCAACCTCGTATGAACGCATTATCAACCTTATGGGCAAACTTTAAGCAACTTCTAACCAACATCCGCTGGGCGTTTCAGTTGACCTGGTCAACCAATTCAACCCTCTTTTTAGGCATTATGGGGGCCAATGCGGTACAGAGTTTGCTGCCGGCGGGCATTGCTTTGTCCTCACGGAACTTAATCAACAGCGTGTCAGATATCTTGAACGGCCAAACTCAGAATACGAATGGCGTCATTTTTTGGCTAACCATCAGCGCGGTCATTGCCGTAGTGGGCGCGGTTGCGACCAATGCCCAACAGTTTTTCAATCAGCGCCTGAGAGATGAATTGGACCTGCGGATTACATCTGAGATGTTAACTCACGCGGCGGCGCTGGACTTTGCCTTTTTTGAGGACCCAGAATCCAGAGATATGCTACATCGCGCCCGCAGCGATATGGCCGGCCACTTTGCCCAGTTTTTGACCATCGCCCTGGCCATTATTACCAATATTATCCAGATTATCTCGCTCCTGATTATCTTGATGGTTATTCAGCCCATCATCCTGCTGCTCCTGCTGCCCATCAGCCTGATTTATGTGGCTTTTCAGTGGCACTACGCCAGTAAACGGTTTAAAGAAGAGCATGCTCGTACCACGAAAAACCGCTGGTTAGATTACTATGTTTCTCAAATGATGAATGAGGACAGCGTAGCCCAGGTAAAACTTTTGGGACTCCAGCCCCTTTTTATCGAACAGTTTTGTACAATTACGGCCGAGTTTTTAGGTCGTAATCGGACAATTTACCTGTACGGACTTATTGGCAGTGTGACGTTTGCCGTGCTATCTTCCGTGGCCATCTACTACGCCTTTGCCCTGGCCACCTTTCAAGTGATTGCCGGTGGGTTAACCATTGGCGATGTGGCTATTTATGGTGGCGCGGTAGTGCGGCTGCGGGGTGCTACTGAAAGTACCATTGGCTGGTTGGGCAGCCTGCGCTGGCAAACCCTGTTTGTCTCAAATTTAGCCGACTTTCTAGCCGTCAAACCCAAAATGACCAAAACGGGTCAGTTATGCCCCGGACCGGGGCGGGGCGAAATCGAACTAAAAGCGGTCAGTTTTACCTACCCCGGTGCCAGTCAGCCCACTTTACACAACGTATCACTATATATCGAGCCAGGCGAAACCCTGGCCATCGTGGGTGAAAATGGAGCCGGTAAAACCACACTCGTCAAACTGCTGGCCCGTCTTTACGACCCTGATGAGGGCCACATTCTGTTTGACCAGGTTGATATCCGCGACCTGTCTCTGGATTATCTGCACCAGAATATCTCCTTTGTATTTCAGCATTTTGGCCGCTATGCCGCCACCGCCGGTGAGAATATAGCTTATGGCGATTGGAAAACCCTGCTGCACGACCCGCAAGCGGTCGAGCGTATTGCCCAGGCGGCGGGTGTCCACGAGATGATCGAAGCTATGCCGCAAAAATATGATACGATGCTGGGGCGTAACTTTGGCAAGTACAGTCTGTCGGGCGGACAGTGGCAGCGACTGGCCATTGCCCGCGCTTTTGCCCGCCAGCCTTCGCTGCTGATTTTGGATGAACCGACGGCCAATCTGGATGCCAGAGCCGAGTATCAACTTTTTTCTGATTTCAAGAAGCTGGCTCAGAAACGCACAACTATTCTCATTTCACATCGCTTTTCAACGGTCAGCATCGCCGACCGGATTATTGTGATGGATAAAGGCCAAATTATTGAAAGTGGCACGCACGATGCCTTAATGGCTAAGGCCGGACACTACGCCATGTTGTACAACCTCCATCATCGGCAGATGACAATACCCCTTAACGGCAACGGCGAAAAGGAATCGACATTGTGGCATTAATTATCGGCGGACATCCGCGCTCAGGCACAACCATACTACAAGAGGTGTGCGATCGACATCCGAACATATCGATCACCAACGAGTTCGGCAATTTCGCTTATCTGGGTCAATCCTATCTGGAGTACAGTTACCGCATGATGCGGCGCTGGTGCCGAGTCGGTAATAAGTGGGCTTTCGATCTATCGTATAGTTCCCAGAAACCCTTAGGTTTGTATAACTTCCTATTTACAACACGCTATTTACTAAGAATGGGGCAACCCCCTTGGCGGCCCATTGATGTTCAAACCATCGAGACAACCCTAAAACAAACTTTTCCTGAAGCGACTATCGTTGGGGACAAATGGCCGGATCATATGTTTTTGATGGACAACTTTGTAAAGAGAGACGATTTGTATTGCCTGGTTATCTATCGAGATTGTCGTGATGTAACCAGTTCTTTTCTCAAGCAAACCCGAACCACTTGGCGTAAACAAGCCTGGGTTAACAGCCTCAATACGGCTGAAAAAGTAGCCAGGCGTTGGGTTGAGGTGATGCACTTAACGGAACGTCACGCCGATCAACTCCATATCATCCGCTATGAAGATTTGATCAAGAACCCTAAGGCGGTTTTTGCCTCCATTGGAGCGTGGCTTGGGGTCGATCCTGCCGGTTTTCCGGTAAATGCGATAAAGGAAACGAGCATTGGTAAATATAAAAAAGGCTTAACCAACGAAGAGTTAACGACGGTTATGAACATTGCCGGCCCAACTATGGCCCAGCTAGGTTATGATTAAGCAACAAAATCATCTTTCGCTTTAAAGCTGACAGCTAAACGCTGATAGCTGAATGCTTATTACCAATCTATCACCGCTAAAGAAATAAATTATGAAAAATCACAAACTGGTCAGTATCATTATTCCCGTTTTTAACGGCGAGACGTATATTGTCGAAACAATCGAGAGTGTTTTCAACCAAACATACCCCTCATGGGAATTGATCGTTGTCGATGATGGTTCAACCGATGACACCCCCCATATTTTGCGTGCTTATAACAACCGCATTCGCTACATCTACCAGCCCAACAGCGGTGTATCTGCGGCCCGTAATCATGGTCTCCGCCTGGCTCAAGGCGACTATATTGTCTTTCTTGATGCCGACGATCTTTTGCTGCCCAACAAACTAGCCGACCAGGTCGCTTGCCTGGATGCACACCCAACCGTAGGAAGCGTACATAGTGGCTGGCACTTAATCAACGCCCAGGGAGAATGTATCGATACCATCGAGCTGTGGCGTGAAGCTCCCGAACTCGATTTGGAAGCGTGGTTAACGCAGTGCCCTTTTTATTTACCGGCCATGATGTTCCGCCGCCATTGGTTGAAAAGTGTCGGGGGCCTTGATACAACGCTTCCCCAAGCCGAGGACGTTGATATGCTGCTGCGCATGCGGATGATGGGCTGTACGACGATCTGGCTACAGCAGCCAACCGTATGTTATCGCCAACATGGATCCAGTACGATGCGAAATGGTGTGCAGCAGGCGGAAAGTATTACCCAGGTGATGACGGCCTTCTTTGCCCGGCCGGATCTGCCTGACCAAATACACCAGTTACAGGACAAAATTCTTTTGAATACCTACATGTGGTGTGTCTGGCATATGTACGATACGGGCTATACCACCGAAATTGTCGATTACTTACGCCAGTCACGATTGTATATATCGGAATCACCCCTGCTAACAGTCCGGCTCTGGTTAGAACGCTTTGCCAGAATGTGCGTTAAAAAAGGGTACAATCTTGAGGAACTGCGCGTCCTGTGGCCTCAGTTTAAGGCGGCTATTCAGGTAGAGGAACCGCTCTGGCAGCAGATAGAGCAAGCCCTAAACCGCTGGCTCAAATTTATGATGGTTATGTACGCCAACGCTGAAAATGGCAAAGGATTTGCTTCATGAAAACCTGGCCTAGTTCATCCCAAAAAGCATTGCTGCGGGCTACATTTTTATCAGGAGATGAAGGAATTAAAGCTTTTGAGACATGGAAGTCTCAAATAGATATGGCGGATCACGCGGATTTGGGATCGTTTCGATTACTGCCGTTCCTGTTTCATCATTTAAAAACGCAAGGCATCGATGATCCACTCCTGATGAAGTTGAAAGGTATTGCCCGGCGAAACTGGTATAAAAACCAAGCGTTCTTCCGCCGATGGGCACCGCTGCTGCAAGCGCTTCATCAAGCCCAGATTACGTGTATGATGCTTTCCGGGCCGGCTCTCGCTTGGGACGAATATCGTGACTACGCGCTTGATTCAGAAATGGAGTTAGCGCTATTGGTTCCGTCGAAACAGGCACAAGCGGCCATCCACCAGCTTCAAGCCTTGGGCTGGCAGCCCAACAAACCCCTGCCAAACGATCTACTGGGGCCTTACATCAAGGCCGAATGGATGCAATGCTTTAAAGATGCGGCCGGACGCAAACTCTGTCTGCACTGGCATCTGTTTCCGGCGGGGCGCACGGCGGTGGCTGAGGCTGATATTTGGGGCGCGGCCACAACTACGAAGATGCATGATGTGCCAATTCACCTCCTAAACCCGGTCGACCAAATCCTGTACAGTTGCTTTAAAGACCACGCCACCACCGACACAGCCCGTTTTTTACGGGCTATTGACCTGATGCTCATTCTCCAAAACACACCCAATTTCAACTGGAACCGCTTGTGCAGCCAAGCCCAAAGACATCGTTTGATTGTACCGTTGTTAGAGACACTGGGCTACATTCAAAGCACGCTTGATGAACCGCTTCCCTCGGCAGTCTGGCAGCAATTCCGCGCGTTTCCTATCACCCGACAAGAGCAGCTTGAGTACCGGCTCAAGACCAACTACCCGGAGGCGTGGTACCATATCTGGCAGCTCTGGTTTTACTATCGCTGTCGCACCGCCCAAACATCGCTTATCCGCGATGTGGTGGGGTTTCCCCAGCATCTGCAACACATTTGGCGACTGCGAAAGCTGCATCAGGTTCCTCGTCGGGCTATGGGCATTGTACGCCGCCAGTTGCAACAGCACTTCTTCTATCATCAACGGGTCGGGCGTTAAGGTTGTGGCCCAGGGATACGCAGTGAGTGAGAGAGCGATGACGTTAAATACCCCTTTGGTTAGCGTGATTATGCCCGTTTACAACGGGGCTGTATTTCTGGCCGAAGCCATCGAGAATCTTCGCCAGCAACAGTATGAACCGCTTGAAATCATTATCGTTGATGATGGCTCAACCGACAACACGGGCCAAATCGTCGCCGGTTTAGGCAGTGACATTCGATATGTGTGTCAAACCAATCAAGGTCCGGCAGCGGCCCGCAATCACGGTCTCCAGCTAGCAACCGGCGAAGTAATCGCCTTTTTGGACGTGGATGATCTCTGGACAGAGCATTGGCTATCCACCCAGGTAGGTTTTTTAGCTGCACACCCGGCGGTCGATGTTGTGCAGGGGCTTATTCAAGAGTTACAGCTCGTAACCGGCTCAACGTTTGAGCCGGTCGCCGATCCTTATTATTCGGTCAATCTTGGCAGCGCAATTTATCGTCGCCGGGTATTTGATTGGGTAGGGTTGTTTGATGAAACGCTCCACTATAATGAAGATACGGATTGGTTCATCCGGGCCTGGGACAAAAATGTTAGCAAAACCCAACTGGCTGAAGTGGCCCTTTTCTATCGCAAGCACGAAGGCAATATGACAAACGGTGGTAATTCTAAACAGTCCGGGTTTGTCTGGCTCTTAAAGAAACGGTTGGATCAGCATCGAAAAAACAGCACTGTGTTGGGGCATGTGGCTTCGGGCCAATCTGTTAGCCTGACCGAATATATTGGCTGGCAAAAGTGAGAGATATCTATGAACAATAAACCCCTGGTGAGTGTTATTATTATTGTCAAAAATGGCGAACGATTTTTAAGACAAGCCATCGACAGCGTTTTAGCCCAAAATTACACCTTACGGGAAATTATCGTAGTTGATGGTCAATCGGAAGATAAAACGGCGGAAATCGCTCAATCATTTGAGCAAGTTAGCTATATTCGGCAGACCAATAAAGGTGTAGCGGATGCCTATAACCTGGGTATTGAGGTTGCAACCGGCGATTTAATTGCTTTTCTATCGCATGATGATTTGTGGCTACCCCACAAACTAAACCGCCAGGTTGACCAAATGCAACGTCAACCGCACATCCAATACACGGTGACCAAAATAAAATTTTTTCTGGAACCCGGCTGCGCCATCCCCGCAGGCTTTAAACCTGAGTTATTAGAAGGGGGGCATGTTGGCCGTATTATGGAAACCCTGGTTGCCCGCAAAAGCCTATTTAATTGGGTTGGAAAATTTGATGACGCTTATTCCATTGCCAACGATGTTGATTGGTACGCGCGGGTTAAAGACCAAAACATACCCATGGCCGTTATTCCGGAGGTATTGGTTCACAAACGCATTCACGATAAAAATACTGCTGCCGATGCTCAGGCAAATAACCAACAGTTGCTGCAAATTTTAAGGCGCTCACTGCACCGTAAACGAAGCCAAAATGACTAACCGTAATATCGAAATTCAATACAGATTAGCCAGTGTGTGGCAAGCTAAAGGCAATCTGGAACAGGCTATCGAAGGCTACCGCAACATTTTGAACCGCCAGCCCAATCACCTGGCGGCCACGCTCAAGCTTGGCAATTTGATGCAGGAGCAGGGCCGCCCGGATGAAGCCCTAACCATCTTCCGCCAGGCACTGAACCACCACCCCAACGAGGCCCGCATTCACAAACACTTTGTCAACGCCCTCATTGGGCAAGCCGGACTGGATGAAGCCTTTCGATATTATCAATTGACACGACGCGACACCAAAGCCATTGATATGTACCCGCAAGATATTCTGTGCTGCCTGGTTATCCGCAATGAGGTGCATCGGCTGCCTTACTTACTGACCTATTACCGCCACAAAGGCATTGATAAATTTTTGGTAGTTGATAACCACTCCACCGATGGCAGCCTTGCCTATCTGCTGGAGCAGCCGGATGTGTTTGTGTGGCAAAGCGATTACTCTTTTAACAAGGCCAATTTTGGCGCGGGCTGGTTTGAGTTGCTGCTGCGCAAATATGGCAGCGAACACTGGGTGTTAATAGTCGATGCCGATGAACTGCTCTACTACCCGCAGTGCGAAACCACAAGCATTGCCGATTTGTGCCGTCACCTGGACCGTAAAAATAAACGTGCCTTTAGAGCCATTCTGCTGGATATGTATTCCGACAAACCCATCCGAGCCACGTATTACAAACCGGGCCAAAATTTTTTAGAGGTTTGTCCCTATTTCGACCGGCAGTTCTACCACACCATGTGTGAACAGAGCAGCCCATTTGGCAATCAAACCCTTTACATTGGCGGCGTTAGAGAGCGCGTGTTTGGCAAAGCCGGTGATTATTACCTTAATAAGGCACCTTTGCTCAAATACACCCCCGATTGCATTCTAATTGGTGGTCAGCATGGAACCAATCTGCCCACAACGGATATCGCTACCGAACGGGGTGTGTTACTCCACTTTAAATATTTTTCCTCGTTTATTGATTACGCCAAACAAGAGACAAAACGGAAAGAGCATTACGGCGGGGCCATGCAATATCGAGAGTATGCTCAAGGGTTAGATAACGATGAAGCGCTAACCCTGTTTAACCCGGACTATTCGGTTAAATTGGAAAGCAGCGAGCAGTTGGTACAGTTGGGCATTATGCACATAGATGGTGAAGATAATTCGGAAATATCTTATGACAAAACACAACAACGTTATAGCTAACTCGGCCCACATTCACTATAAATTGGCCACCATGTGGCACGCCAAAGGGCATCTGGATCGCGCTGTGTCCGGCTATCGAGAAGCTATAAGCCTGCAACCCACTTATGTGCCGGCCCATCTGGAGCTGGGCAATGTGTTGTGTCGACAGGGCAATTTTGATGAAGCCATCGACGTTTTTCAACGGGCCATCGACCTTAATCCCAACGAAGCCATCTTCCCCCAAAAGTTGGCCGATCTTCTGGCTCGGAAAAAGGCAACCGTGGCTAACGGGCAAAATATCGGCCTGCCCGCCGCCACTTATCAACAGACAACCGCTAATGGCTTGGGCCACATTCTGCTGTATACCGATTGCCCTGGTATTCACGGGGCCGAGCAATGTAACCAGCTATTAATGCTCAATTTGGTGGAGGCCGGTTATCGCGTAAGCTGCGCCCAGAGCAAAGCCGATCACCATTTAATTCAGGAGCGCCATCAAGCCGGAATTCAGCATCTTTGGCTTGAGCCTGACGACATTTACAACGACCCTCAGGGAGCCAACGCCTTTACCAACGCAGAAGAAGCGGCCTGGGTTATCAATACCGCCCGGCCCGACCTGATCATCTTTAGCGGCGGCTGCCCGGTTTCTAATTTGGTTGCCCAGCAAGTTGCCGCCCGGCTGGGAATTCCCTACCTGGTAATTGTGCATTGTGTAACCGCCGCTTGGGCCAACAAATTTAACGCCCACCTATTCAAGTTGCCCCCTATTTACCAGCAGGCTGAAGCCGTTATTGCCGTTTCCCAGGAGAATCTCACGCTGCTGCGCCAACACTTCGGGCTTCCCAATACGATGGGCCAGGTTCTTTACAACGGCAGGCCCAATTCCTTTTTTACGCCGGTTGACGCAGTTATACGCCGGCAGATACGTCGCCAACTGAATATACCTGCTGAGGCCGTTGTTGTGTTCACCTCTGGTAGAATGGAAATGGTTAAAGGGTATCAGTATCAACTCCAAGCCATCAAACAAGTACGCCAGAAACCTGTTTGGTCCCATCTCTATTTTATGTGGGCCGGTACCGGCACGCTGGAGTCTCAATTAAGAGCTATTATCGCTCAGATTGATGCCGAAGATCACGTCAAATTTTTAGGCCAACGGTCAGACATCCCAGACTTACTCAATGCCGCCGATATTTTTGTACTCTCTTCGCATTTCGAGGGTATGCCCTTATCGGTGATGGAGGCGATGGCCAAAGGGCTGCCGGTCATCGCCTCCGCGGTTAGCGGTACAGTCGAAGAGTTAGGTGACGCCGGCCACCTGCTGCCCAATCCGGGGGCTGATCCGGCAGGCGTTATCAACGGTTTGGCTGATACGTTAACCGCTTGGGCCACCGATACAAACTTACGCAGTGCAATAGGCCGAGCCTGTCAACAACGGGCCGAACGGCTCTTTCAGGCCGAACCCATGTTTAACCGCTATTTAGATATAATCCGGCAAACCCTAGCGAAAGATAATAATCCCTGATGAACACAAAAGTTAACCCTAACCCATCAATCACACTTATTGTTCCCGTCTATAATGGCGAAAAATACTTAGCCGAAGCCATTGCAAGTATTCTAAGCCAAAGCCGTCCCCCGCAAGAGATTATTATCATTGACGATGGCTCAACCGATAATACCGCCGCTGTCGCCAAAGGTTTTGGCGACCGGGTACGGTATTATTACCAGCCCAACCAGGGGGCCGGTGCCGCCCGAAATAACGGCGTCACCCTGGCGCAGGGCGATGCGTTGGCCTTTCTTGATGCCGATGATATCTGGGCCGAAGCTAAACTGGCCCATCAAATACAAGCATTGGCCGCCGACCCCGCGCTGGATATGGTTTTTGGCCATGTGCAGCAATTTCACAGCCCGGAACTGCCGGATGAGGTCAAGCAGCAAATCAAAATTCCGGCTGAGATTGTGCCGGGCCAGCATGTGGGGGCGATGCTGATTAAACGCGAGTCATTTCAAAAAGTTGGCCCTTTTAGAACCGATTGGGAAATTGGCGAGTTTATCGACTGGTACGCCCGAGCCGAAGAGCGAGGGCTAAAAAGCCTGATGCTGCCGCAGGTCGTCATGAAACGACGCTTACACAAAGCCAGTCAAGGAACCTACAAACGCGAACATCAAAAAGAGTACGTTCGTGTTCTCAAAGCCGCTCTGGATCGACGGCGGCAAAAGAATAAAAGCAGAGCCGGTTGAAAATAAGCCCACTACCTTTGCACTTTAAAGTAGGCTCTTGATGGATTTCAAGGAG
>JAGRBY010000840.1 GCA_020433835.1 Anaerolineae bacterium
GAGTCCGGCACAATCGGCAATCCCACCACGGCCACGGCTGAAAAAGGCGAAGAAGCCTTCCGCCGCTTTTCCGATCACGTCGCCCGGGGTATTCTGGAACTCATGAACGTTCCGGTCGAAGTTCACACCCGCGCCTTCGACGAGCGGGTTTCATGGTAGTGGGGATGGTGGTAGAACGTAAGAAACGGGGCTGACAAATTAGAGGCTAAGGCTGAGGCTGAGAAAACAGGAGGTCATCGTTACTTCATAAGAGCAACTTTTTTCTCAAGAATTGTATTGGGAGATTGGAGACTGGTAACTAGAGATCGAATAATCTCCAATCTCTAGTCTCTAGTCTCTAATCTCCCAAAATGAAAAGTTGGTCGTAGGCAGTTTCTTAGCCTTCGCCTTAGCCTCAGCCTTATCTTTCAAAATATCCCCCTGCTGTTTCTATATTCTAACATTATCTGATACAATCTAACTATATCCATTTACGAACCTGGAGAAGAAATTTCTTCTCATCTTGAGGCACTGATGCGGGGGAGAGTATCAGTGCCTCTAAATTTTTACCGCTACGAAACCACCACAACCTCGTCAGTTACCAGCCGGAAGCGATCCGGTGCACAGTGGGCCTTAATATCCGCTCCGGCCTGCGCCCCAAATTCTGACTCCAAAGCCGCTTTGAAATCATCCAGCGTATCGAAATACAATTCAGACACCGCATCGTAAGGGCCATCGGCGTGTTCCGGCTGAACCACACTCATACGATAGTGGCGAATTTTCGGAAACTGTTTGCCGATAGCCGCATGCTCCTCAAAAGCCCACGTCCGAAAATCTTCAATACTCATACCTTCTTTACGCTTCATCATTGATACGATTTTAACCATAATAATCTCCTGTGTTAATGATAGGGATGCAATTAAACTAATGTAAAGATGCTATAGGATGGAGATTAAGAGATTGGGAGATAAGGAGATTGTTACGTATGCTTTCAAATCTCCCAATCTCTAATCTCCTAATCTCCAGTCTCCCACTACCTTTCTTATCCTTGAGCCGCTTTCTCCTCCAAGGCCCGCAGAACCACCTCCGGCGTAACCGGCAGAGTCGTAATCCGCACGCCGAGAGCGTTATTGATAGCATTGACGATGGCGGGGATGGGGCAGTTGGCCGTCATCTCGCCGACGCCTTTAACCCCATACGGGCCGTTGGATGAGGGAAATTCGAGCACGACGCTCTCCAACTCCGGCAGTTCCGCCGGACCGGGCATCAAATAATCGCTGAAATTGAGCGGCCCGTGATCGATGGCCGGGTAGTAGGGGTTGGTGGTTTCATACAGCGCGTGGCTCATGCCCATAAATGCCCCGCCGACAATCTGGCCCTCAACCAGCGCCGGATTGACCTGTTGCCCCACTTCATAAGCACTCTTGAGGCTCAACACCTTGACCTCGCCGGTTTCGGTATCGACCTCCACTTCGGCGACGGTGCAAGCGTGGGCCTCGGTCGAGTCGGGATCCATTTCGCCGGTTTCGGGATCGACCTCGCTTTTGGGCTTCATGTAGATGCCGCGTCCGGCGATACTCTTGCCGTGTTTAAAGTGCGCCGCCAAGGCTGTGTCGATGACGCTGATTGAGCGATCCGGCACGCCTTTGACCGTAATATTGCCGTTGCCGTCCAGCTCCAAATCATCAGGGTTGGCTTCTAATTCATCGGCAGCCACATCCAGCAGGGCTTTTTTGGCTTCATTAGCAGCCATGATAACCGCATTGCCAACGCGGTGGGTGGCGCGACTGGCGAACGTACCCATACAGTGCGGGCCGGTATCGGTGTCGGCGGTATCGATCATGACCGTTTCAAAGGGCACGCCCAGCGTCTCCGCGCCAATTTGGGCGATGACGGTTTTAAGCCCCTGTCCCAAATCGGTGCTGGAGAGCGAGATAATAAAACTCCCGGTTGTGGTGGCATGGATAAGCGCCTGCGAGGGATCGCCCCCCAAATTCATCCCGGTCGGGTAGTTGATTGCAGCCATTCCCTGGCCTCGAACTTTAGCCATGCTGACCTCCATTTTTATCCCAAGAATTCATGGTTAGCAGATTTTCCGGCAGATCGTGCCCCGCCAATTTAGCGGCGGCCTGCATCGTTTCGATAAACGTGACATCTTCAGCCACCTTACGGTGAGGGCGCACATCGCCGTTGCGATAGGCGTTGATAAAGCGAATCGTCCACGGATCGAGGCCTACCGTCGCGGCGATCTTATCCATTTGTAGCTCAATGGCAAAAGAAGCCATCGTCACCCCAAAGCCGCGAAATGCGCTGCTGGGGGTGCGGTTGGTGAAAACGCAGTGGGCGTCGATATGGACGTTGGGGATGGTGTAGGGGCCGGCCACATTAGCTGCGTGCTTGGTTACTGCGTATGGCGTATGACGGTTATAAGCTCCGGCATCAGCGTAGGAGGTAATCTGTCGCGCTACGATGCGACCATCTTTCATCACGCCATCCTTATATTTCAACCGCCAGGCACCACGGGGTGATGAGACCTGCATCTCCTCGGCCCGACTATAGATATACTTAACCGGTCGACCTGTTTTCATCGCCGCCAGAGTCGCAATCGGCTCGGTGATGACATCGACTTTGCCGCCGAAACCGCCGCCGACCGTGCCGCCAATAAAATGCAGCTTTTGAAAGGGTACCTGCAAAATCAGCGCGGTGTTATCGAGCGAGAAGTAAAGCGCCTGTGTATTTGTATGAACCGTAATCCGGCCATCGGCCTCGGGCTTGGCCACGCAGCCGGTGGTTTCGGTCGGCGCGTGCTCGATGGGCTTGGTGTTGTAGGTCTCCTCGACAATGAAATCAGCCTGAGCGAAACCCTGTTCGACATCGCCGTAACGCACTCGGCGGCAGTGGTGGCCTTCGTAGATGAAGTAGTTGACGCCGGTATCGGCGACGATGGGCGCACCGGGTTTGAGTGCCTCCTCGACATCGAACACGGCCGGCAGTTCTTCCAAATCGAGCTTCACTTTGGCGACGGCCTCTATCGCCGCATCTTCCGTTTCGGCCAGAATCGCTGCAATCGGCTCGCCCTGGTAGCGCACCTTATCGACCGCCAGTACCGGCTCATCATCCGGCC
>JAGRBY010000841.1 GCA_020433835.1 Anaerolineae bacterium
CAGTTATCAACAGCGGTCTGTTGCGCTTGGGTAAATTCTGCCGTCATATCTTGCACTTGTTTAACCGCATCAAGGGCATTGGCCGGTATAGCCTGAACCGGCACCACTTCCGCGAACCAAATGTTGGCTCCGGCCACTTCCGCATCCAGGTTGCCCTGAACAGCGGCTTGATAAGCCTCAACGGACTTGTCCCAGATCAGGCCGGCATCGAACTGCTCAAGTCCCCGGATAGCTTCAAACAAGCCTTGGCCGATTGCAACTTGACCATTAACCCACTTTTGGCCGACTTCTACGTATTGATTAATTGCATTCATGATTTTCCTCCTGTGTTTTTACACACAAAATAGTTTATAGAGTATAGTCTATTATAAAATTTATTGTTGAAGTTTACGTACGAATTGGAGCATCTTTTGGTTAAGAAGTTGATGGTATGGATGTTAGCACTGCCGGCCCCCTACTCCTCAGCAATGTATTAGGCCTTGGAATAGGGAACCGGTTGGTACTCCGTTTGTTTTTTAATCTTCATTACTATAGCCCTATTATAACTGATACAGGTTGCAACTCAGTTACTGTCAGGTTCCATTTTAGTTACCGGCAAGTTACAAAAGATCAGGTTGGTATAAATGACCCAGCCCCCTACTGGTTATTCGTACCAGAGGAAAACACACCGCAGCCAAGGTCCGTCCGGTACCGGAGTTTTCCGCCGCCCCGGAGTAGGTTTCGAAGTCTTAGTGATAGGCCGGGATAAGGAGCGAAACCCGACTAATAAAGAGAGCAGGAAACCCTTAACCCCAGCCCTTCTTTCTGGGGAAAAAGGGCCGCAAGTTCCCTCGCCCTGAGGAGACAGTTAGCGTGAGTACTACGGGGATACAGCCAATGACGAAGCAAGTTTGTAGCTCCATCACACCTTTCATCCCTATTTTATTTTACGACCCCAACGATCAAGTAACGTTGGCTTAGAGTCTGGCTTTAAGACGGATTATTCAGGTGACGCCGATTTGTAAACCAAATCACGAATAGTTTGCACTCGTAACGCAATATCTGTGCCTTTGCACAGATAGGCCGCCGTGCCGGCCTGCTGCATTTTCGATCGGGCCGGTTCGTCGCTAATTGACAGCTCAATGATGATAAGATGGTCATCAACAATCAACGCCCGTATCGGCCGGTTTATTAACTGCTGAGGGTGATCGGCCTGGGCAACCGCCCCATCAGTCGATGCCACAACAGCCGGTGGTTCGGGCTGGGTGTCGATGACGGCCAGGGGTAGGGGGATGACAAACCGGGAGCCTTCGCCCGGGCTGGCGTTAATTTGCAAGCTGCCGCCCAGCGCGATCAACCGTTCATGGATGCTGAACAGGCCAAAGCCGTGCAGTTCCTCACTCTGCTGCTCCAGATGCATTGGGTCGAAGCCGGCTCCCTATGAAGCTGAGGGTAAAAACCGGTCAGATCGGGTGGAATGGTTTATTCTCTTCAACCGGCTCAAGCAGCGTCTTCAGCGCCGGTCGGTGAGTAGGCTAGGTTGCATTTCCGGCCTTGAGGGCGGTTTCAAGGGTGGTTAGGTAATGTTTAAGGCCGGCAGTCATAGATGTGTTTCCGTGTGCTTCGTGCTTCTATTGTATCATAATTGTCGAGCATAGAGGTGAGTGGAGGGAGATGCTAAGAAACAGTAACGCTCCCCATAAGCCGTCTGGCTGACACCTTCGGGGAAAACCAAGCCTTGTGCATAAAATCGAGCTTGACGAGTCGGCTGAATTGGGCTTGGTGGACCGCCGTAAAGCAGCTTTAATTAATTACTACACTATTACTTACAATTCGATAGTGAACCAATTCCCATTGTATAACAATACCCATATTTGTTTATCTTTCGGTATCAAAAATAACAAACCTTCTCGGTAAAATTCAACTACGGCATCATTAAAAGCGAACTCTTTATCTAGTGGTAGGCCAATGGATTTTCTGACCGATTCATTTTCACACCACACTTTACCAAAACCCATTAGTGGGCCTTTTTCAGTATCAATAGAAGGACAGTTAACCTGAATAATCGAATTATTAGGTGTCCAGGAATTATCATAGCGTGCCCAAATATACCCTTTCTTATCTCTCCCCCCCTTAACAATGACATAGATGTTATCCATCCCATTTGGATTGTCTAACCACAGCATAACCCCATCGGTAAAATATTGACGTGAATAATTGACATGAGACCACCTATTTTCATATTGTCCCAATAAAGATGGGTTAACACTATCTGAAACATAATCGAGTAGCAATTTAGAAATAGGTAATGGACTGGAAATTGGATTAACTATGGGAGAAGGATTGGCAGCTGGTGTAAGAGTGTGGATTATCTCAGGAAAAAACCCGCGAATAAGTACAAAAAATGATAGAAAAACCATGAATCCCAACAACAAAGTCTTTAGTGAAGGAATTTTTAAGCTAATTCCTTTTGTTTCAATTAATGGCTTATTGCTTTGGCTCTCATCGGTTTGGTTCAACTTCTCCAATTCTTTTTGTAATTCTTCAATCTGAATCTCTATATCATCAATCTCGGTCAATATAGATATTGGTGTTTCTAAACCATATTGAGCTTGTTTCTCTTTCAAGCCTTGCAAACGGCGGTTATATCGAATGAGTAATCTGTCTATGTCATTAGACCGTGACACGTTCATATCCTGATTGAAGTTTTATAAAGCAACCGTATTTAGTTTATATCGAAAATCCATAACAATACATCATCTACGTTAACTAAAAACCTTAGCGGCCTAACGACTCTTCTTAACTGGAGAAGAATTTGTATAACTTTACGCCAGCATTTTCATTGATATAAGATTAAGCCGATAGGACAAAGAGTCAGTTAAGTCTACAGCATGGCAATAGAAGGCACCAGGGTGAAGGCGAAGTAATGGGGCCAATTTAAGTATATCACATCTTACCATGCCGTAAAAAGTTGGCGAGGAAAATTGACATAGGCCGGGGAGCGTAGAAGGTAGAACGGGGAACGTCAAACCGCACCTCCCTCGTTCCACGTTCACGAGGCATTCAAATTTTCACTATGGTGAAACGCCCGGTTTCACCCTAATGAAAATGGCTTTTTCTCTA
>JAGRBY010000842.1 GCA_020433835.1 Anaerolineae bacterium
GCCCAGGTGAAAGAGACCAGCCACCTGGGTTTCCGGATCGCCAACTTCTTTCAACGCATTGAGCGCATCCATGGCCCATTTTTGAACCTGCGGATAATCGAAACGGCGCCAGGCCGCCAAGGCTAAGAGATTAAAACTTTCTGCCTGCAACCGATCATCATGAGCACGTTGAGCGATACGCAAACCCACCTCGGCTGCTTCAGCCGAAGCCCGGTATTCGCTAATCTTATCGAAGTAAGCCGCACGACGATTGTGGGTTACGGCTAAACGTCGATCATCTTGCATCAGTTCGGCCATGGTCTGCATTTGGGTCAGGGTATCGGCTTGTTTGTCACGTTCGCCCAGCCGATCGAGAATAATTTCTTGGTTGGCTAAAATCTCCCAGCGCTGGTCATAATCATCGCGATTTAAAAGGTGCAAGGCCCGTTGATAAAGCGATCGGGCTTCGTGATTGGCATAGGTAGCCAAAGCATTATCCGCCGCTTTTTTGATATAGCTTAGAGCACGCGCTTTATCGCCACTTTGCTCAAAATGATGCGCCAGCATCAGCGTAATTTCATCTTCAAGCGTTTCAGGGGAGAAAAGGGTTTCCAGCACTTCTCCAACCTGCTGGTGAATTTGCCGACGGTCACTATAGAGCAAACTGTTATACACCGATTCTTGTGTAAAAACATGCTTAAACGCAAACTCAAGCTCGGAGTCGCTCTTCTTGCGAGCAACCAAATCGAGAATTTCTAAAGTATTCAGATATTTGGTAACCGTTGACATTATTAGCCTCTACAAACATATATATTTAGACTTACCGAAGAGCAAGACAAAAAAACGCGGTTTTCCATTACTTGCGGTACAATTCGTCCGATAAAGATGATCTTTCAATCGTTTTACGGCTCAGTTTTCTACCTGCAACGTCTCAACGACTTGGGTCAAAACCTGGTGCGAGAAGTTACGCCCAATGACCGCCGCAACCTGCAATATACGCTTTGTTTCGGGATCAAGTTGGTCGATACGAGACATAATAACGCCTTGCAGCGTATCCGGCAGGCTAATATCATCAATACCGGTCATAACCTGCCAATGATGATTATCAACCGAACGGGCAATGGCTCCACTATTAATCAACGAGCGAATCACTTCTTCTAAATAGAAGGGGATGCCCTCTGCCTTGGTAACCATGATCTGTTTCATAGTCTTGGGCAAGGTTTCTGCACCCAGCAGGTTATCGAGCAACTGACCGCTCTCCGCCTCTGTAAGCGGAGCAACTTCTATTATTGTTGAAGCGTCTCCGACTGCGGTATACAGGCGCTTCTGAAACTGCGCAATACGACTATCAGGCAAAGGTGGGCGATAGATTAAAAAGAGTAAAAGCGAGTGGTCTTGGGTAAACGGCAGCAAACTTTCTAATAAATGGAGGCTGGAAGGATCGGCCCAGTGCAGATCTTCCCAGACCATGACCAACGGCTTTTGCCGGCTGGTGGCTGTAACATAGGTTTGAACAGCCTGCATAATGCGTTCGTGGAGCGCTTCGCCTTCCAGATATTTTATTCGTTGAGCCAACGCATCTTCTAAGGGTACATCCAACAAATAGGCTAAAAAGGGGTACACGTCGACAAATTGATCGGGTAATATGGCTTCTACCGCCGAATAAAGCGTTGTCTTTTTGGCCACGGTTGAGGAGTCGAGTTCGAGACCGAGCATGTTACGCAACACATCACGCGCAACCAGATAGCTGGCTTCTTCTCCAAAGGATAAGGCCCGTCCGTCAACCCATTGGGCCTGGCCATCTTGAGCACAAATCCGATTCAATTCTTCGATCAGCCTCGACTTACCCAAACCCACATCGCCGGTTACGGATACAATCCGGCCCTGCCCTTCGTAAAACCGCTGCAATATGGCCTTGAGATTGCTTAATTCTTCAACGCGACCCACCAGCGGTGAATTCAGACCCTCAATCCCCCGAAGTTGTCCGCCTAAAATCGCTCTGGCTTTGAGCAACCGATAAACATGGACCGGTTGGGCTTTGCCTTTGACTTTAACCGGCTGAAGGGGATCAAACTCAAACAAGGGTTCAGTTAAACGATAGGTAGCTTCACCGACTAAAATCTCGCCACTTTCGCTCAAATCTTCAAGCCGAGCCGCCAAGTTGACGGTATCGCCCATCACGCTGTAATCTTGCCGCTGGCTGGTGCCGATACCACCGGCGATGACTAACCCACTATTGATACCAAAATGCAACGCGAGTGGTTTGGGAATTTTATCGGCGTGAAGACGGTTGAACTCCTCTAAAGCGACCATCATATCAAGAGCGGCTCTTAGCGCTCGCTCCGGATCGTTTTCGTGCGCAACAGGCGCACCGAACAGGGCCATAATTTCATCACCGATAAATTTATCGATGTGACCGCCGTAACGATCGATAACATCGCCCAAAAGCTCGAAGCAGCCGTTAATCATCCCTCGCACTTCTTCAGGATCGAGCTTTTCACTCATAGCGGTGAAGCCGGAGATATCGGCAAACATAACGGTCACATGCCGACGTTCACCCTTCATTGCCGAGCGAGACACTTTCGACGTTTGCAGGTGCGTAAGGCGATGCTGTAAAGCCTCGATACTGGTTTCAACCACTGCCGGATCGAATGTTTGTTTCCGACTCTGGATGGCCGCAAGGGCCTGCTCTATACGTTGACGGTCAGTCATATGTTAAGGCCTTTTAGTACATCATCTTGATAATATAATGTGGTAAAAAACAAACGAGTGTTTGTTGTAGACACCAAGCACGTTTTCCAAGATGCTAGCATTTAATTACTAAAGGAGCGTGAATTTTTATATTTCCCATGTAAACTCTAAGACGCTGAAAGAGGATTACTATGATCTGTAATAGGTTCGCTTATTTTTCAAAACAGAAAATATTTCTATTCCTCTCCATTGTAACACAAATCCAAAGTCCGTTATAGAGGATTTTTGGGGGATTACGCTGGTACTCCCTCGGCCTGCGGCGAAGATGTTTTCTGGGTTGACGGCAAAAAATAGGCCAACAGTGAGGCAATTACCGCTAAGAGTGTGCCCACCTGAATCATCGAGCCGACCCCTACAAAATCAGCCCCAATG
>JAGRBY010000843.1 GCA_020433835.1 Anaerolineae bacterium
AGAACTTTTGCCACGCGAAAAACTTTGACGTAGCAAAGTGTGCTGATCGAAGATGGGGTAAATCATTAAGAAGGGCCGATAACAAGCCAGCATCAACTATTTCAATATGTAAATTTTCAGTATCATCATAACCTTTGAGCAGTGCTTCTTTTAGTTCTCTTATTTGGGGGGTAGCCGCATTCTGTGCCTTAGTCTCGTGAGTGAGATCAAGATTGACAAACAGTACATATCGATTTGGTCGCCGCCCTGTCCGTTTAACTAGATTCTTGATTTCCTCTTGCAGCCCATTTTGTAATCCTTTAAATGCTTCTTCCCGACCTCGTGCAAAAATATCCCGCCGTTTATATTGAAAAACGTTCCATCCCGGACCCAAAAGCGGAGATTGGTAAGTATACTCTATGGGCATTTCTATATCCCACTCAGCGTCAATCCCACCATCCTTGACATTGACTCGTTCGGTGAATGACGGTAAAGTCGTATATCTGTGTCTCGAAGCTGCCCAAGTGATTGCATTGCAAAGCGAAGCAAAATCTTTGTCTGAAAACTCTCGGCTAACTATGTTCTCAATCTCTTGAGCAGTTATCGGAATTCCGTGGATTAATGCCATATATCAATTACTTTTTTTCTAAGCCAGCCTGTATCCTTTAAAAGGGTGGATAACATCAGTTTATTAATAATTAACAGGGGGTTGAGTACACAATAATAGCAAATAGTTATGATAACCCAACCCATTCTTCTAATAATCTTTCAGTAGGCATAAAAAGAGGACTCCGAAGCCATCGCCCGAAGTCCCCTGATAGATTAAATTCAAAAATTGGTTTAGCTTATATCTCAACTGCTAAATTACCTCAAAACTAATGAGGAGATTATACTTAGAACATTTATTCGCTCCAAATCAATCTAGAAAATGTATGTGGCTATGGCTGCTCGCTAATTGCGATGCGAGGCTATGGCCGCAAACGGTATTTAGCAGTTATCTATCGGCAAGTATCCACAGAAGATGGTTTTATTATCACCGCATATTTTACCAGCAAGATTGATTGAAAGAAGATCGTATGGCGAAGACAATAACCCCTGAAATTTATAGCTCGGTTTTTCAAGCGGTTCCTTTACTCGTTGATTTTCCTACATCGCGCTTTTGGGTCGATTACGATCAAGAAGCCGATGTGCTTTATATCAGTTTTCAACGCCCCCAAAAAGCCACCGATACGGAAATGACCGATGAGGGTATCTTGTTTCGATACCGAGACAAGCAACTGGTGGGGATTACGGTTTTGGATGCTTCAACGCGGCCTTTATCGGAGCGTGTGGACGTAAAGCAAAAAGCCGTCTAACGACGGAATCTACGGTATAATAACTAATATCTTCAGATATGCTTTCACACGAGGTCGATAATGACTTTTGATGTACTCCTGACCCAAAAGAATGAAAAGTTTTTTGCCCACGTCCGCCAATGGCCGGAAATTGTGGGCGTCGGCGACTCGGAAGAAACAGCCCTATCCACCGCCCGCGAGGCGCTTAAAGCGTTGTTGACCGGCGGTCGCATTGTCCAGCTTGAGTTAGATGTAGAGTCCAACGAGCATCCCTGGCAGCAATTTGCCGGAATGTTTGCTCAGGATGTTGATTGGGATGCTTTTCAAACCTCATGCAATTGAAGATTGGTCAAATGTCGTCTAATACGGTATTGCGCACATATATGGAAACGCACCAAAAGTAGTTTCGTAGAATGGATGAAGCCGCGAACGCCATTTATTTATCTATGGAAGCAACCCTGACAAGTAAATTTGAGCCAGTAACGATCAAAAAAGGCGTTGAGGTATCCTCAACGCCTTTGGTTCATTGAGCAGTATGTATCACTGAGCAAAATCTTTGGGCTGAAAATTCGTATCATTCTGGATTTGCACGATACCATCGCCCACGACTTTTAACACAAACAACCCTTGGCGGTAGGCGTAGCGGTCGGCATCTTCCACAATGTCCAGGCCGGCCACGCCGGCATAAACCCGATAGGTCTTGTAACGGGGGAAAAACTCCAGAAACTCGGCCATATCCGCCAAGAAATCATTGACATCGCTGACCCGCAAGGTGCTTTTGACCTCAAGCACCACAATCTCATCGGAATTTTCCAGTAACAGGTCAACCTCCATGGACCGGCCGTTGAGTTGACTTTTGGCTCTGGGAAACATGTGATTAACCTGAATGCCTCGCTGTCGAAAGAGATTGAGAGCATTAGGCTGGACCAGCGCTTCAATCAATTTGCCCCATTGGCTGGTAAACAGACCTGACAGTTGGTTGATTTTTTGGTCTGTTTCTTTGAACTTGGCGTCGGTGTCTTTGAATTTGGCATCAGTTTCTTTGAACTTAGCGTCGGTTTCTTTGAACAAATCCCAAATCTCTGCCACCGCTTCTTGCCATGTTTGTTCGGCCATTGGTCTACTCCGAAATAGCAACGTTAGTAGAAATTATACTCTATAATAATGCATCACCAAACAACGACCACTCATTCCTCTCTCCGCTGCTTCAAATAGTCCACAAACTACGCCTAGCCAAACATTTATTCCCTCAACCACACCTTAAACCCTTCATACGCCCAAAAAACAATCACAATATACCGAAATATGTTCGTAAAAATCGAAATATGTTCGTAAAAATCGCGATTTGTTCGTAGAAATCGAAATTTGTCTCTGAAAATTGGAAGAATTAAGTGCGCGTTGGAATTTGTCTCTGAAAATTGGAACTATTAAGTACGCGTTGGAATTTGTCTCTGAAAATTGGAAGAATTAAGTACGCGTTGGGATTTGTCTCTGAAAATTGGAAGTATTAAGTGAGCGTTGGAATTTGTCTCTGAAAATTGGAACTATTAAGTACGCGTTGGGATTTTTCAATAAACCGTGGCATCTGCCCCCTCAGGAATTTAAGCCGGTTATTTATTCCAGGGGAAACCGTAGGGGGAAGTAACCTTGAAAAAGAAATGAAAAAATAACTCTGTGATCGTTGTGCCTACTCCGCGTCCTCTGTGGTAAAAATCTCCGCCCGTATCCTAAATCCAGCCGGTAATCACACCATACACGCCCGCGTCTAC
>JAGRBY010000844.1 GCA_020433835.1 Anaerolineae bacterium
CAACCGGGGATTGCCCTCAGCAATGTGCGGCTCCAACAGCCACTCTTCGCCCGGTTCCAGCGTGGTTTGCGCCCGGCGCAGCAGTTCACCCGGCTCGTGAATGAGCGGCGTAACTTTGCTGCCTAACTCCCAGGCCGAACCCACGTGCATACTGGCTGCCGCATCGCGAAGCTGCCGCCGGAAGGTTCGGCTATCGTACACTTCTGCGTCCAGCACGCCCAAACTGGCCGCCGAACATTTTTGCCCGTTGTGCCCAAAAGCCGAGTAGACCAGGTCTTTAATCGCCTGATCGTGGTCGGCCAGGCCGGAGATAATCATGCTGTTTTTGCCGCTGGTTTCCGCCAGCAGATGCAGTTCCGGCTTCCAGTCTAAAAAGAGGCGACCGGTTTCGTAGCCGCCGGTCAAGATCACGGCATCGACCCGATCATCCGTCACCAGCGAGCGGCCCACTTCGTCGTCGGTGGTCGGCACAAATTGCAGTGCTTTCTGCGGAATACCGGCATCCCACAAAGCGTTGACCAGATGCCAGCCGACCAGCACCGTTTCAGGGGCCGGTTTGAGGATAACGGTATTGCCGGCCATCAGCGCGGCCAGCATCCCGCCGCAGGGAATGGCGATGGGGAAGTTCCAGGGCGGGGTAATCAGCACCGTCCCGAATGGCTCAAAGGTGCAGTCGGCCAGTTCGGTTTCGGCGATGTCGAGCGCACGGGCGTAGTAGTTGGCAAAGTCGATGGCTTCGCTCACTTCGGTGTCGGCCTGAACCACGGCTTTGCCGCCATCAAGAATGGCTGCGCCGATGAGCACGCCGCGCCGTTCGGCCAGCATCTCGGCAGCCCGCGTCAGCAGCCGTTTGCGCTCGACGATGGAGGTCGCTTGCCAATCCTTTTGGGCCTCAACGGCTACGGTTAGCGCGAGTTCGATTTGGTCCGGTTCGGCCTGGGCGTAGCGATACGCTTCGGCTTGTTCGGGGCGGCTGGGGTCGCGGCCAAGGCCGTTTTGGTTGGGGGTGAGCAGTTCGCCGCCGATTTGCAGCGGGACGGGGGGAATGTTGGCCGTCTCCCATTTTTTGGCGATGGCAGCGATCCACTGCTGGTTGGCCGGCAGCGAAAAATCGGTGTCGGGTTCGTTGGTGAAGGGCGCAGCCGGATCGAACTGGCGCTGTTCGGTTTGCCGGTTTTGGGTACGGTTGGGTGCGGCGGGCGCTTCGTCTCGCCGCGCAACGGCGGTTAAGAAGTAACCCTTTTGCTTGGCCCACTTGTCGTCACCCACCTGCAAGCCAAAGAGATCGTGCAAAAAGTTTTCTTCGGCGGTGTTCTCATCCAGGCGGCGCACCAGATAGGCGATGGCGCTGTGGAAATCATCCTGCTTAACCACCGGCGCATAGAGCAGCAGCCCCCCGGCCGCAGCCTGCACGGCGCGGGCCTGGTGGTTAGCCATCCCTTCCAGCATCTCGAACTCCACTTCATTCTCAACACCGTTGTTGGCCCGCACCACCAGCCCAAAAGCCAGATCAAACAGGTTGTGGCTGGCAATACCGAGGTTCACAATCTTGGCATTGTCCGGGCGGCAGCCGAACAGCACCATGCGTTTGTAATTGGCATCGACATCGGCCTTCGTTAGATACGGTGCTTGCTCCCAGCCTTGTAAGGCGGCCTCAACCCGTTCCATCGCCAGGTTGGCCCCTTTGACGATGCGAATTTTGATGGGCGCTCCGCCGCGAGCGACCCGTTCTTTGGCCCAGGCCGTAATTTCGCGCTGCACCGGAAAGGAGTCGGGCAGGTAAGCTTGCAGCACGATACCGGCCCGATGGCTGAGAAACTCCGGCTCGTCGAGCACCTGCTCAAACGCGGCGACGGTCAGGTGCAGGTCGCGGTACTCTTCCATATCAAGGTTAATGAATTTGGGGGTCGATGAGCCGTCGGGTAGCACGAACTGGTGCTGCATCGCGGTGCGATAAAGCAGGCGCAGTCGCTGTTTAATGGCCTCGACGGTTTCATCAAACGCGACAAGATTGATCTGGCTGTAGATTGATGAAATTTTAACGGAAATGTACTCGACATCGGGGCGAGCCAGCAGCACCAGGTAGGCCTTGAGACGGCGCGAGGCTTCATCTTCACCTAAGATGGCCTCGCCGAGGTGGTTGAGGTTGAGGCGGGTGCCGGTTTTGCGCCGTTTTTGGAGATAGGCCCGAAAGGGATCTTCCTCACCGGGTAGGATGACGCTGCTGGTTTCGGCTCGCAGTTTGGCGACGACAAACGGTACAACCAGGTGCGGAATATATTGGCCGATGCGCGTGCCGAGTTCCAGGGCGACCTGTTCCCAATCGGCAAAGTAAGCGGGTACGCCGTAGCCTTCGATTAGGTGACGAATTTGGTTGTTGATGCGGCCGGCATTGTGGCTGCGAAACGCCTGGTCGGACAGAGCCATCGTCATGAGTTTGCCCATCGGGTCGTCCATCATGCCTTTGATTTTGGCGGCCTGCTTTTTCTCGGCGTCGGTTTGTTGGGCCTGGGCAGCGTTGAGCAGCTCCGCCGCCAGTTTTACGGCCTGCGCGGCCAGTTCCTCCACGGTGAGGGATCGGCCTTTGACTGCGGCCAATAGGGAATGGGTTGATGCTTGATTCATGGTGTCTCCTCTCTATACAGTGGGTTCGTTGGATGGTTAATTAGATGGTTGGTTCGTTGGTTAATCGGGGCTATCAAACCAGCAAACTATCAAACTAACCAACCCATACTTTTACTTTTGGACTATGCTTAGGGGGTAGACACCTTCAATAATGAAGGGTGTAGCGACCATAAGCCTCTGGTCACATGATACAACAAATATAATCCCGTGGCGAATAATTGCCGAAACCGGCGGTAGTAAGAGTAGTGGATGCCCGATAAAAACATTCGAGCATGACGGCTGAGTAGTTACTTTACAACAAATCTCGTGGCGCTTGCCGCAAGAGGTAGCCTACAGCAATTTCTCTAACGGCGTGGTAGCTGAAGATGAGTCTGAGAAACTGTTTTAAAAGTGGAAGTTTACAGAGTTGTCCACAGATTTACACTGATAATCACAGATTTTTATCTGAATT
>JAGRBY010000845.1 GCA_020433835.1 Anaerolineae bacterium
GATATGAATGCCTTTGCCGTCGGTCAGGTCGATAGCGGCGATTTCGTTATAGTTGGGCAGATCGCGCGGATCGAAGACAAGATAGGACATCGCCAAAAAATAGGTTGAGCGGCGATAGCAGCCGCGCAGTTGGTGGCGGGTATACCAGTCGCCGGTTTCGTACAGGCCGTTGGTTTGATAATCACCGGCCAATTTTTCATCAAGATAGAGTCCGCCGAGGGCTTTCCAACCGGCGCGATGCACCATCCCAAAGGAATCATCCAATTGAAGCCGCTGATAAGGGGAGCGATAGAGCCACGGCCGGCTGGCAGGCCAATCGATCTCGAACTCCGGTTCGTGGCGTAAATAGACAACGTAGAGATAACCGCTAAACAGCAGGGCCATTATAATGGAAGCAGCCATCATCGGCACAGGGCTTTTAAAGCGCTGCAAAGCGCGTTGTTCGATGCGGCCCAGCGTGAGCGCCGCCAGCAGCGTCCAGGCCGGAACCAGGCTGTAAAAGTGGGTGCGGGGGTCGGCGATGAGAAAATTGTAGGTTAAAAAGCCGAGGCCGAACCAAATTACAACCAACCGCTCGGCCAGAGCGAGCGCGGGCGACAGAAAAGCGCCCAGGAAGAGCAAGGCGAAGGGCAAAGCGGCCCAATCGATGCCGCCGAGGGTGAGGGCCTGCGGAAACAGGGCCAGAACAACCACCGCGCCGCCGGCCAATCCTGCCAGCCCTAATCGGGCGGGACGGGGCAGTGGCAGCTTGATCAGGGCCATTAGCAAAAAAGCCAGCGCCAGCAGCCCGACAATCAGGACATAGTAAAAGGAATTGTAGAAGATGGCGTAGTGATAGAAGTCGGGCAAACTATTTTTTACAAGGCTCAGGCCGATGCGCTGCTCCAGATAGCTGCCGGTGCTGGAGCGCTGCGGCGTGAGCAGGTAGGGCAAAAAAAAGAGCGCCAGCACAGCCGCAAAGCTCAGCAAACCAGGCAGCACCGCTTTCCAGGCCGATAAAAGGAAGGCGCGGTTTGAAACCAGGAGAAAAGCGACCGCCAAAGCAGCCAAAAAGGCATCGAAATGGGCTAATACGCCCGCAGCCAGGAAAATTCCCGACAGCACACCCCACCGGGCGCGGCCATCCTGCCGCCAATGCCAGGCGCACAGCACGGCCAGCAAACTGAGCCAGACCACAAGCTGCTGGTACTGCACGATGCGCGAAAAGGCGACCATAAAGCCGTTTAAGGCCACCAGCGCGGCAGCAATCAGCCCTATACGGGCATCGAACAATGCGCGGCCCAATACGTAAACCGTGATAATTGTCATCATTCCGGCCAGGGCAAACGGCAGCCGGGCGGCGGTTTCGTCGATAAGGCCGGTCATTGACCAGACCAGCATCGGCATGACAATCTCGCCCGGTCCTTTTTTGCGCTGATCGAATAAGGCTTCGCTCCGGCCTTCGATAGCCTCTGCCGCCGGAACCAGAGCCTTAACTTCATCGCCCTGAAACTCGCTGTAGCCCAGCGAACTCCCCCGAAAGATGCCGCCGACCAGCATAATCAACAGCAGCCCGATGAGGATGAAGCGGTGAGGCGGCGATGATTCAAGCGGGTCGCTCTGGGGCGGCGAATCGGTGGGGGGGGTCGATGGATGGGGGAAACGATGGGCCAAAAGAAGGCCGAGGAGAGTCAGCAGGTTAAAGGACACGATAACCAGCCAGGCCGGAAGCGGGCCGGGGATATAATGCAGCAGCAGCCCGACGATGATAGCCAGAGCATAGCTTAGGCCCAAACCAAGGCTCCCGCGCTCCAACGGCGTGGGGCCGATAATGAATCCCAGACTCCAGGCCAAACCGGGCAGCAGTAGGAGCAGCAGCGCCCCGACCAGGCGAAAAAAGCTACCTGCGGGCAGCAGCAGCAGGCCGTTGCCCAGAATTAGGGTTGTGATGAGCGGCCATAATAAGGCCAAATTCTTGGTGCGCATGGGCGGTTCGTTTTGCTCCGAGGCCGACTAAAAAGGGGTCACCGGCTGTCGCCACCGGCGGCCTCGCCTGGAATTTCAAAGGTCTGGACCACAATGGCGTTGTCGGCGGTATCGGCGACGGCCAATCTGGCCCCGGTCACAGGGTCGTACATGCCCAGGGCGATGGTATAGCGCCCCGGCGCGATGGCGGTCAGGGGGATGGTCATTTCATCCCGAATAATCTCGCCGATGTCCCATAAGGCGGTCGGATACGCGCCGGCCAGGGGCGGGCGATCATTTTGGGCCACGGTTTCGCCGGAATCGTTCCGTATGTGAACAAAGACGGTGTAATCGACATCGGTCAGGGCGGTGGGTTGCCAATAGAAGGTCAGCGTCATTGCACAATCGGCCAAAGGGCCGGCGGTGCAGGCTGTAGCAAGATTGGGGTCGACACCTAAAAGTTTAACCGTATCGCCCAAAGCTGTGTCCAGCTCGATTTGCGGCGCGGCCTGTTCAACCGTGGCGTTGGGCGGCGGGCCACCAATTTTAAGCGGGCCGATAGTCACCGAGGTCGCGTCGGTGGGTTGGCCGCTGTCCGGCTGCACTATCGGCAAGGATTGCGAACTGCCCGCCACTATCTGGTACCAGCCCAGGCTCAAAGTATAAACGCCGTCCGGTGCGTCGGGCGCAACAGGCACGGCGAAGCCATCGACAACGATTTCCTGCGGCGCCCAGAGCAATGTGCTGTAATTTTCCTGCGCCATACGGTCGTAACCGCCCCAGGCAAGCTGTTGATTATCCAGCAGGCGATTGAAAATGACAAATTCTTGGCCCATCCACTTTAGCCCTTGCCAATAGAGGGTTAGGGGCAAACCGCCGCCTGCTTCCACCCGGCGCGTGGGCAAATCATAACCCAGCAGCTTTATATTTCCGGCAAAGGTGACATCGAGCGGCCGGCTGATGTTTGGCACGGTAAAATTGCGCCCGCTGGGGGCGAGGCGGAAGATGGGACGCCCCGGATCGGTCGTGAGGGCGTAGTTACCGGCGGGCCAGTGGGGCGGGAGGGTGAAGGTGGGGGAGGCTGGATATTGGAGAGTGGAGAGGGGGGATTGGAGATTGGGAGA
>JAGRBY010000846.1 GCA_020433835.1 Anaerolineae bacterium
GTCCCTCCCTGTGGGAGGGATTTAGGGAGGGCTGATCGCCAACTGCGTAACTTCTAACACAGTTCAAATAGTGACAGTCATTTGCCTGCCATAAACCGACCCACTTTGGCCAAATGAGCGCTTATTGTAATGGAAAAGTGGCTGGTGAGGTGTTCGACCCGACGGTTCAGACCATTTTACTGACCATAGCCTAAACGAACAAGCTCCTCGTCAACCGCAACGGCGGCCATATCGAGCGCTTGTTCAGGGGTGAGGTCTCCGGTAATGGCCCGATGAATGTAGGGCGCAATTAAATCACGAATTTCGATGTGAAAAGGAAACGGCGGCGCGCCGGCAAAGAGTTGGCCTTGCTCTTTCATCAACGTGTAATAGCGGTTGAGTTTTTTATCCTGGCTTCGCACCAGGGCATCGTCAAACGTAGAGAGATGGACAACCCGGCTGCTGTTGGCCGCCCATTCAGGTTGAATATCCGGTTGACCAAGATATTGCAGCCATAGCCAAGTCGCCTCTTTATTTTTAGAAGCGTGAGCAATACCAAAGGCCCCGCCATCATAATAGCCAATATAACCCTGGCCAATTAAAACATCTTCGATTACACCGGGCGCAGTGGGCGGCAGGGCCACACCAACGTTGCCCACTACTTTCGAGCGGCTGGCGTCGGTGGCAATCCAGGCGGTGTTTTCGCCATAAACCCAGCCCTGGGCGGCTCGGCCGGCGGCAAATGTTTCGGCCACTTCATTCCATGCACTGTGGATCGACTCGGGCGGCGCGTATTGCAGCAAATCAACCCAAAAGGCCAGAGCTTTTTTAGCCTGGGGACTGTCAAGCTGGCCGCCGTTGGCAACGGTGGCTTTGTAGTTGTCCAGGTTGATGCCCCAATTATAGATGCCAAAGGGCGGAGCGATGGTTTCAAAAAATTCGTAAAAGGAGCCGGAATGGCCTAAAGCCGCTTGAACGGTTGTGCCCCATAGCTCTAAATGGTGCTCTTGGCCGTAACGGGTGAAAAATTCGGCATTATCGCGATATTGGTCAACGGTGATAGCGGGAGCCAACGGATAGTTGTATTTGGCCGCAAAGGCCGCCTGAATATCCGGGTCTTCAAACAGATCTTTGCGATAGAGGTACATTTTGGGAAATGCTTCGATGGGGACGCCGTAAAGATCCTGGGTGTTGGGGTCTCTGAATTCATTGATAAATGAGGTGAAATCGACCGGATCGAAATCTGGTAAGTTTAACTGGGGATATTCCTCCATCGCCTCAGATAAATCGACTAAAAATCCCTTGTCCAGATAACTGTAAAAAAAATCTTGCTCAACGTAGATGAAATCATAAATTCCGCTGCCCTGCCGTAAATCTTGAATAGTTAACGTGTACATATTATCGTAGGGGGTAACTTCCATTTCTACTGTAATACCCGTTTCCTCTTCAAAGTCCGGGACCAGCACATCTCTTATGTACGTTGACGCCGGGGTATTTTCACTAATGCCCCGAATTACCGTACCTTGATACGGTTTGGCTGCTTGTTTAATAAAATCAGGCTCCGCCTTCTCCGGTGATGCCGGATCGGTTTGTAGCGGCTTGGCCAGGGCGTTTGAGCGCTGGGCCTCGCTACAGCCCACTGAACCTAGCATCAGCAAAAACAAAATTATAATCGATAACTTTCGAGACCCCACTGTCTCCTCCTCATTATATAGGACTTACATAGGGTAATGATGCACACACTTCTCGTAGGTCTACGTGACTGTCACCTGATTTTTGTGTAAGCCGTTATTAAAGAAAACCCCGCCAACGGCAGGGTCTTTTTGAGATGTTTGAGTAGAGAACAGGTCGATGTGCCCTTTAAATGGTCTTGAATTTTGAAGAAAGTATAGTGATCCGTTGCGGAATTCAAAAGGTGACAGTCACTTTTTTATGAGCGTGCGTATCTGTTTGGTCTAAACGGATCGACTGGCTGTCTGCGGGTGGCTGTCACTATGTTCGATACCTCAGCTGTACATGAATTTATCACTCACTACCCCACGGAATAGCAATTGACAAACAGGTTCCCTGGTCGAGCTGTGACTCGACGTTAAAATTGCCCCGCAGCAGCTTCACCCGCTCTTGCATCCCCAGCAAACCAATACCACTGTTAGAGCTTTGGTCGCCCATAACTTTGGCCACATCAAATCCCCGGCCATCATCTTTGATCAAAACAACAATGGCCGTTACCGAACGCTCCAGACGAATCTGGACGTTTTTTGCCGTTTTGGCGTGTTTGGCAATATTGGTCAGGGCTTCTTGCACAATACGGTACACCGCTGTTTCTACAATCGATGCCATCCTATCTTCCAGGCCAACGGTTTCAAAATTAACGTCGATATTCACACGTTGGGTATAACGCTTGATGTACCACAATAACGTTGGTACCAGGCCTAAATCATCGAGCATAGGCGGGCGCAGATTTAAGGATAATTCTCGAACTTGTTCAAGTGTTTGGTCAGCCAGCCAACTGGCCTCGGCCAACCTTTCTTTTATAGTCGGCGCTATTTCCGGCGGCAGCGTTTCAAAGACGGCGGTTAAATTAAGGCTAATCGCGGTCAGGGCCTGGCCCATTTCATCGTGTAGTTCTCGCGCCAGTTGGGTGCGTTCGGCTTCTTGTACTTGAGTCAGTTTGCTGTTTAAGGCTCTAAGCTGTTCGCGCTGCTGGCTTACAGCTTCAAACAACCGCATTTTCTCTACCCGAGTGCTAACTTCTAACTGCCGATTTTTCTTTTCTAAATTCAGGGTCAAGTCTCGCAAACGAAGGTGAGTTTTGATGCGGGCCAACACTTCTTCTTGATGCAGGGGTTTGGTCACATAATCAACCGCCCCGGCCTCAAAACCTTTTACTTTATCTTCGGTGCTGGTCAATGATGTCATAAATATAATGGGGATATCTTCAGTAGTCGGCTCTGCTTTTAGGTGGCGGCAGGTTTCAAAACCATCCATACCGGGTAAGAGGACATCTAACAAAATAACGTCGGGTCGATCATATTCCACGCGCTGTAACGCACTCTCGCCACTGCGGGCTATTCGAATACCAAAACCAT
>JAGRBY010000847.1 GCA_020433835.1 Anaerolineae bacterium
CACGCTATTACAACCGTAATAACCTCTGAATACCAGGTTGACTCTGATACGTGTCGCCCTGACATTTATCATTTGCTTCATGATTTGGCCGGATATGGTCTGGTTACAATCGTCGATGGAGTTGAGCCGTAGTTGTTCAATCCCGTTGGACCTAGTAAAGCCTTTTATCTCAAAACATATTTTCTGGTGTGGGGCATCAGACTCAGCTTATGGTTAATCCCATTACGCCTCCTGCTGTCATTTATTGAAAATTTTTGGGCATCCGATGTGTTGTCTGAAAAAAGATGGCCTGTTCTATAACAGCTAGGTCTAGTTGTGATAAATGTAAGTCGCTATGTGTTTAGAGCAACTTGTCTAACTCAAGCTTTGTCTGCCTTGATTCTGCTTCGACGGTATGGACATCCGGCGACATTAAAGATTGGGGTAGCCTTGCACGAAGCAAAGCAATTTGAAGCGCACGCCTGGGTTGAAAGCCAGGGTTTAATTGTAGTCGGGGGAACAACCTCAGAACTAAGCCGCTTCACCCCCCTACCGGATATCGACGAGAAATTGATAAAATGAGTGGTATTACCGGTTTACTTCAACTAGATAATGCACCCATTAACCCCAACATCCTGACGGGAATGACAGCTCAACTCACCCATCGCGGCCCTGATGGACATGCTATTTGGTATGAAGGATGGGTAGGTATGGGCCACACCATGCTGCGGGTTACGCCGGAGTCGGCCATCGAGTCTCTACCTTGGTTGGATAGTCGGACTAAATACGCAATTACCGCTGACGCCCGCCTTGATAACCGGGATAATCTTATTACTCTATTAGGGTTAACGGGACTGGCGACTCACTTACTAACCGATAGCCAACTGATTTTGGAAGCCTACTATAAGTGGGGCGAGGGCTGCCTCACCTATCTACTGGGGGCCTTTGCCTTCGCCATTTGGGATGCGGACAAGCACCAGTTGTTTTGCGCCCGAGATCATATTGGTATCAAACCGCTTTATTATTCGTACCAGGCCGGACAATATTTTGCCTTAGCCTCTGAAATTAAAGCCCTATTGGCTGTACCTACTATTTCGCGCCGACTTAATGAAGTAATGGTGGCTAACTATTTAGCCTCATTCATTGAAGACCAAGAGATCACGTTTTATGAACGTATCTTCCGGTTACCGCCGGCTCATTTAGCTATCATCGGTCAATCGTCGATACAGATTCAGCCATACTGGGCCTTGGATCCGACACGTGAGATCAAATATGCCTCCGACGAGGATTATGCGCTCGCTTTCAGAGAAATCTTTACAGAGGCGGTGCGCTGTCGAATTCGAACTGGCGAGCCAGTCGGCGCATCACTGAGTGGCGGCCTTGATTCCTCATCGATTGTCTGTACGGCCCAAATGCTCCTTAATCAAGCCGGTAACCCACCGCTGCATACATTTTCTTACCTTTACGATGATCTACCGGCCTGCGATGAACGCACTTTTATTGAAACAATTCTAAATCAGCAGAATGTAATACCTCACATTCTACAGGGAGGACAGCAAAAACCATTAGGTGACACAGATCTGATCCTTAGTCATTTTGATGAAGCGTTTATCGGACCAAACTCCTACCTACCTTGGGGCTTAACCCAGGCGGCCAAACAAGCCAATATCCGTATGCTGTTAGACGGCTTCGATGGTGATACCGTTGTTTCGCACGGCGATTTCTATCTGACTGAATTAGCTTACAAAGGCGACTGGGGTACCTTTGCGGCTGAGTCTGAGCAACTGGCCCAGCGACTTAACTCTCATCGACTGAGTATCTTAATTAACTATGGATTACCACCGGTGCGAGCCCAGGCCGTTCAAGGGCAGTGGCGCAAAGTGGCTCACGCCGTTAATGAGATTCATTATAATTTTCAAGTTCCACGCCGTACATTGTGGCTCCATCAGGGGCTTAAACCTCTTATGCCTATGTCAATGCGTCAAACGTGGCGTAAGCTGCGCGGTGATCAAGTATTTCAGGATGGCGAAACCATTCCTGTCAATCCAGAATTTGCCAAACGTGTGGGGTTATATGAACGTATCCGAACGTTTGAACAAGCCCACCTCAATCCCCCAAAAACAGCGCGGGAGGAACAGTGGCAAACGCTAACTTCAGGTGGGCTAGCTTACGTGTTAGAGCTATGCGATAAAACAGCGTCCGCTTTCTCATTGGAAGCTCGTCATCCGTTTATGGATAGACGGCTAATTGAGTTCTGCTTGGCGCTTCCGGCTAAACAGAAGCTGAGTCAAGGCTGGCCTCGCCGGATTTTGAGAGAAGCAATGCACGGCATTTTGCCGGAGCAGGTGCGCCTACGCCATAACAAGACAGATCTTGAAGCGGGTTTTGTCCGGACCTTGATCATGTTTGAGGAACAAAAAGCGGACGATCTTATCTTTAAAGAATTAAATAGGGTAGATAGTTACTTTGATCGAAAGATGGTGCAAGCCGCCTACCAGCGGATAAAAACTCAAAAAAACTTTAATAGCAGCGTTATTTTTACCGTCTGGAAAGCCATGAATTTAACATTATGGCTAATTCATACCGGTATAGCCTCTGACTGATTCGATACACAACATCTTTCTAATAAGTGATAAGTACAGGGCCTCAAAATAAATATGTTTCCTAACAACCATTTAAAAGTAACATAACCCAAGGAAGGATATAGCCATGAATAGTAAAAAAGAATATACTGTACCGGCTGTTGTAGTTTTTGGTAAAGCTAATGAATTAACCCAAGCCTTTGGAAGCAAAACCAGTAGTGACTTAGTCTTCATTGGCGGCAGCAACGTTTCTAACCCTATCCCCTCACATGGATCACAAGATGGGATTATCGTTCCCAAATAATAAATGAGCCGTCTCTACTGATCCACTAAACGCAGTAAACCATATTATCCCTGTACTGATTACTCGCTAGAAAATTAATTAACCCAAGGATGGGGTTATAGCTTTAGACCCCATCCCACGGTTTAACAACTGAAGTTGGCTGGCCTCTTGACCAAGTGATTATCCTATAAAACCTGAGATAAAATTAATGTTTT
>JAGRBY010000848.1 GCA_020433835.1 Anaerolineae bacterium
TGATGGCCCCCCGGCTCAATGATCTGCCGCCACTGCGTCGTATGCATCCCAGTGAGGGGACGGTTATAGTCGTTGAAGCTCACCGTCAAAGCAGCGGTCACCACTTGGTTAAAATGACTTAGTAAGTCACTTTAGGTCGCGGTTCATCCCCACACTCGTGGTGCACACCGCATAAGCGCCATATATGGCGCTTATGCGGGCGATACCCTATTGTAAAATCTTGGTACGCTCTTCCAAGGTAAGTCGATTCTGGTTTCGGCAAAGTGTGGGTTGTGCGCCTGATTATATATTTTGACGGAATAATCCCTGAAACAGCCAGAGAAATAAGGTTCAACATTGATCAAGAAGGAGTCTCCGAATATCACTATCCATGGTTTGGAATTCTAAGCAAAGATCAGATTTCTCCCTTTCTTGCACAAGATGATGAATCAATAGACCAAGAAGAATTGACAGACCAAGAAGAGCCTGTTTAACCTAAATAAGCTGCTTGCAACCATAACCACTTCTATTCACAACTGGTGTTCAGTTTGGTGAACAGTTTCTATTAAACTCTTCACTTATCTCCCATAGATCAGCCTTTTTAAGGTACGGATTTAGCTTTACACCTGGCCAGCAGCCGAGCGGTTGAGATATGGGGCTACTGTTGATCATGAGCACGTTTTAGTTTTGGCTTTTTAGGCCCACGCGGATGCTTGCGATACTTATGCAGTTGTACTTGGCGTGCCGTGTCGAGTAACCAGGTGGCGAGCAGGATCATTGATGAGTTTTTGAAAAACCACTTAGCTGGTCAACTCAAAAACCGTCCTAGATCGGATGAATTTATTGCCGTCATTAGTCAAACCAAGCCGTATCATCATTGAAGCGTATTACGATTATTTTGATATACGTAAAAAGGAATGGTGAATCATGTCTGATCCTTCACAAAGTGTCCCGATCTCCGGTGGCATTCCGTACGCTATAGGTCAGTCCAGCCTTGTGCGCATTCCTGTGCCAAATACACACGGTTTGTGCATCGAATTCAGACCGCGCGGTAGGATGCCTTTGGGTGGTTCAACGTCAACCCTGTTTTTCCAAGATTCCACTGGCAGACGCCATTTACGCTTGGATTATGGTTATAACACACGCACCCGCACGATTGATTATCATTGGAATCAAAGTGGTACGCATAAGCAATTTGGCATTATCGATCATACCCCAGCAGGCCGAGGTTCACCGCTTGTGCATAAAGCTGCTAAATATTTTCGCTACGCCGGACGGACTCTAGTCGTGGTTGGTGTCGCCATGGATGCAATCTCGATAGTACAAGCCAGCAAGCCGCTGCGCCGCGCATCCGAAGTGGTTGCCGGTTGGGCAGGTGCCTGGGCAGGCTGTAAAGTAGTCGGAGCCGGTGGTGCAGCAGCGGGAGCATTGGCTTCTCCCGTAGGAGCAGCTATTGGTGGGGTAGGAGGCTGTATTATTGGTGGCATAGGTGGCTATTTTGGAGGATCGGCATTGGGCGGAGAAGTGTATGATTGGGCCGACGATACATTTTTTATAACACTGTCTGAAGCTTTACCACAGAACTAATTAGCTTGCTATGAGCGTTGAGCTGCTCGTTTGTCATGATATCCGTGCCGCGCACTGGAAATTAGGTCCGTTACCACCCACATACGGTAATCTGTCATTGCTCGGCTGGTCTCAGACACCACCTGCATGGAATGCAGGAGTCCCATTTGAAATTCAATGTGTTCTTTCCCAAGCATTGACTGCAGAAACAAAGGTTGCATTTCCCTCTGTTGTTAATGATGTGCGGAACAATCAACTAAAACCTTGTGAGGGCAACGATTTACAATTTCTCAGACACAAAACTATTTGGTACTCCATTAAAGCTGCGTTATTCAATAGACGCTCTTGTGATGCGTTAATAATAACTCAGCGGCCTGCCTTGGTCTGTCGCCTATTTAATGATGCTGGCTACCCATGGCACTTACAAGGTCAGGTTGTATTATTGTTTGCTAAAGATGCAGATTTACCGCTAATTGACCACCGAATAATTTGTAATTTATGCGGTGACAATTGGAGTAGAGCTGCGTATACCATGGTTGATGCCGGTCTACTAGGTGTTCTCAGACCAGGTGTGGATGGCGACGTTGCCGGTTTACTGGCACTTGATAAAGATTTTCAGAACAGATTTTTTCAAATCTTACGACAGCAAGCTGAATACTCCAGCATACCTTGTACGATTGTGGACGAGACAATTTTACAAGACAGGTTGAGAGAGTGAATGGGGTTTATTTAGAGCTAGTGTCAAAACCAACGATTGTCCAAAAAGTTCTGCTATTCATAGGCTTGAAGAGGGGGTAGTCCTAAAAAGATAAGGATTTAGTCTCGAATCACTACTACAGTACCGTTGATATCAACTTCGTGCTACAGACGTTGGTGTGTTCGTTCACTTTCAGCGCGAGTAGTATGCGGTCCAACTAGAACCCAATACATAATTCTGTCATCAAGCTTATGCTGGGATACTGATGTAATAAATCTTTTTGCGTTGCCCCTTCCTGAAAAGCCGAAAAACTGCGTTTTTTTACGTTAGAGTGAACAGCACCCCTTTCAAGGTGCAAAAATACAACATTTAAAAACAATGGCTTGCCACATTTCTTGTAACCTAACTTGCTTGACTAGCAGCCTCCCAAGCAATCAGAGTATTGGTATATCAAGCAGTTACGATGGCGCAATTTGAGTCACCTTGAAAGGGCTGGAGTGAACAGATACGTTACCATGGAAATAACCGATTACACCGCAAGAAAATCGGTCATGCAGGTCATGCAGGTCATGCAGGTCATGCAGGTCATGCAGGTCATGCAGGTCATGCAGGAAAGTGACCCGGATGTTAAAGAAAGCTTACCGACAAACTGGTACTTCGTCGCAAATAATGAAGTTCAGATGTTACGTTGCCGCGGCTGCGTATTCTGGCCCAACGTGAACGCCGATTGTGCCCCATCGTGAACACCCATTCTGGTCGAACGTGAACACTGATTCTGATTGATCGTGAACGATTTTGCGTTCACACCAGAATCAG
>JAGRBY010000849.1 GCA_020433835.1 Anaerolineae bacterium
GTCATCCTGAAAATGCCATGTTCGATTGCAATATGATGCAAAAAGATTTGAATCTGGCGATTGAGTTAGGCCAACACCTCGATGTGCCGCTGCCGACAACCGCAACGACCAACGAATATTTATCGGCGGCACGTGGGATGGGTTTAGGGCATTATGATTTCTCGATTATTTTTGACGTGTTGGCTCGTATGTCTGGCATTGATACGGGGCGGTGAAACCAAAATCCGCGCGTGGTGAACGATAAAAAACAGAAAACAAACCTTATCCGTGAAAATCGGTATGATCCGTGTCATCTGTGTTCTATCCTATCTCATCAGATACTGAAAGCGTGATCTACTGAATTCTACAAACCAACCTTCAAAAAAAACTCATCTCCTACCCTGAATTGTTGTCTGCCTTAGCCGTATCTTCAGCAGCCACTAATTCAGTGGCTGTGGCTGGGTCGTGGCTGTGGTGATCTGTCTCTTTCGGCCGATCATAAAAGGTAACCAGCACATTGGTCAGCTTTTCCAGAGTCACATCAAAATGGCGGCGACCATCCGGTAACACACTGGCCTGGTCAAACATACTGCCCGGCCCGGTATGGGTAAACGGCCCCAGTTCAATCATGGTGATCTTCCCGGCGGCCTCGGCCTTGTGCCACTCGGAGTTGACCGCCCCCGGCCAGCGACCGGGAAACACCTTTTGTCCCAGCGCCTGGGTACTGTCCAGCGTGCCATACAGATGGTAGAAATGGTCTACATTCAGCAGCCCCTCATCCGAAGAAACCACACCCCCCAACGAGACTACCCGCAGGGGCGCGCCTTCCAGGATAGTTGACAGGTAGGTAGCGCTGCCGACCGCGACCTGCCCGCCGCCGCTGGTGCCGATTAGGGTGACCGGCTTGTTACTGCCGGGCCGATAACCATGCCGCAGCAACGTGCGCCACACCTCTTTAGCCACCCCCAGGTTGTAAACCGGGCCGTACCGCTTGTCGGCCGAGACCGCTACCTGGAATAAGTTGCGTACCACCACCAGGTAGAGCCAGTTAGAGCTGGGATTGACCGGACGTATGGCCTCGACCTGCTTCCAAACATTGCCCATCAATCGCTCGCCGGTCAGCCCGACATTGGTGACCGAATAGGGGAAGACATCATCTATGACAATGCTTCCCGGCAGGTTAGCCTGCAAAGCGTCCAGAAAGGGGGGTTCCTCCATCGGGATCGAACTACCGGTAAAAGAGCCAATCCCGGACAGGTAAACGATGTAATGGGCCACCTCATCCGGCAGCGGTTGCTTAGTTGCTTCCACCTCAGACAGGGCGGCTAACGTGTCCGACTTATCGACTTTTTCCCCCACCCAGCCGGCGTACCAGCCCAGCGACTCTAAGGGGGCCATAACGCCCAAAATCAACAAAAACAGAACCAGCCCAACTATCAGAAGCAGAATTAAATTAACTACCACTGTGGGCCTCCAATTCTTGCTGGGTGACCTGGTCAACCTTCTGTCGAGCAATTCGCTGATACACCTCCTGGATATCGGCGTCCAGCGTGGCGCCAACAAACTTTCTCCAGATGAAGTCACGCAGGGCCGTAATCGGCCGGCCGATTGTGCTACCCAGCAGCACTGTCAGCAGCCAGCCCAGGCCGACCACGATCAGCGACTGGAATAAATTGGTACCAAATTCAAAATTGACAATCTGAATCGTAATCAACAAGCTCCAAACCTGAAGTATTTTCTGGATGGTCAATCCCAGATAGGGGATCAACACCATAAAGCCAAAGACCATCGGCGCGGCAGTCAGAAACATAATCCGGATGGCGATACGGAAGGGAACTTCAATATCAAAGATGAGGCCGCCCAAAAAGGTCAGTAGCACGGCCCAAACAAGCAAGCTGATGGCGAACTGAAGGCCGTTGAGGACCATACTCAGGATAAAGCGGGCCGGGGTCACCTGGTTGACGAACAGCACAACACTCTGCCCAATCAACAAAGATGCCCCACCCAGGATGGCCACGCCCAACGTGACCCAGAAGGTTTGCTGATACTCTGACACCACCTCATAAACCCGGGGATTGAAGATCAGGGCATTCCAGATGGCCTGCCATAAATAATACAAGTAATCTAAGATCATAGGACTCTTTGTTTCCTTTCTGCCCTGACCGGAACTCTAAAGCTGCTGTTCCAGATATTCGACCAATAGTAAGAGCAGGTGTAAATCACTGCGAAGCTGTTTTAAAAATTGGGTTCAGTATACTCATCCGGCGACAGCCAAGCCTATGGCCGGTCTATATCCTCAAGCCAACTAATAACCAGGGTGGTTTTGCCGAAGCCGGCCGGGCCGCGACCAGGGTCAGTGACTGATGATGGCGGTTGTGGAGGTATTCAAGCCAACGGGGGCGGGCCACCAGGATCTCGGTCACCCAGGGCTGGTGGAGGTTTGTACGGACAAGAGAACCTTCCTTGGTTTCGACTGTTACGGCTTTTCTCTTGGGTAGTTAGCCCGTATTATATATTTGGCGGCCTGAACCTACAAAAAGAAGATTTATACACCGTTGGTTGGGACTGATGCGGCGGTTAGCCAAGCGGCGGTTATGAACCTATTTTTCATTATCCGGGTCGAGTCGGCCAGATAGCTGGTGTCGCTCTTAATACTGTTTGCCATCCCCTTAGAATAGAGTAAAATAAAATTAGTCGTAATTTCTACAAGCTACAAATAGAGTCGAACCCGTATTGCATAAGAACCAACGACCCAACTATCCATCTCTACAGGAGGTAACCGTGAGCCGCGAGTCGATCAGATTGACTGCAATGGCCAAATGTGCCGGTTGAGCCAGTAAAATGGCCCCGGAGGCCTTGTCGCAAGTTTTGCGACCTCTCAAAAATCTATTCAGCGGCGACGGCTACCCTCAGTTATTAGTTGGTTTAGGTGTGGCGGACGACGCCGCTGTTTATAAACTGAATGATGACCAGGCCATCATCAACACGCTCGACTTTTTCACCCCGGTGGTCGATGATCCGTACGATTATGGAGCGATCGCCGCGGCCAATTCTATGAGCGATGTGTATGCGATGGG